>CAINOM010000438.1 GCA_903851455.1 uncultured Bacteroidota bacterium
GGCTATAGTTTGCAGGTATAGCTATAGTTGTAGCTTTAAGAATAAAGATAATAAATTTCCGATAATGCAGCTAGTGTTTGGTCGTTGCAGCCAATGCTGTTAATTATTAAATATGGCAAATATTTTTACCTTTGTCCGTTCCAACAACCTCAATCTTCATATGCGCCATACAGAAGGTCATGTTAGCCACGCGATACAACATGGTATTGCTACTATTGAATTCTTTCACCCGTCCAGCAACTCGCTGCCTGCGGCTATTCTTACCGACCTTGCCAAAACAATAAATGATATAGGGATAGATAACCGTGTTAAGGTTATTGTGCTGCGCAGTGTTGGCGACAAGGCTTTCTGCGCTGGAGCTTCTTTCGATGAACTGATGGCTATCAGCAATGAAGAGGACGGCAAGAAGTTTTTCAGTGGATTTGCTCATGTGATCAATGCTATGCGCAAGTGCCACAAGCTTATTATAGGCCGTGTACAGGGCAAGGCAGTAGGTGGCGGGGTAGGGCTCATTGCCGCTACCGACTATGCCATAGCTACCGAAGAAGCTTCTGTAAAGCTGAGTGAGCTTGCAGTAGGTATTGGTCCATTTGTTGTAGGGCCTGCTGTGGAGCGTAAAGTAGGCGTCTCCGGCTTCACGCAGTTGGCCATTGACGCCACAGAGTGGCGGTCGGCTGAGTGGGCAAAACGTCATGGGCTGTATTCTGAAGTTCACAAAACCATTCTTGAAGTAGATGACTCGGTGAACGGCCTGGCTGAACGGCTGGCGCACAGTAGCCCTGATGCTATGGCGCAGCTCAAGAAGATATTCTGGCAGGGCACGGAAAACTGGGATAGTCTCCTGTCTGAGCGTGCAGCAATAAGTGGCCGCCTGGTGCTTAGCGACTTCACACGCCATGCTATCAACAAATTCAAAGCGAAGCCGGCTAAGTAATTTGGAAATGTGCTGATTTGAATATTTGAAAATGGCGAGTGCGATACTTATGTTTTTTCAAGTTGTGCGACGAACATGCTATCAGCGCCAATGTTTATGCCATTGATAAGTTCTGTGTGCAGGAGCTTCATGCTTGTTCTTTGAACTACCTCAGCCGCTACGTCTTCGTTCTCTTTTCTGAAAACAGAACAGGTGATATAGATGAGCCTGCCGCCCGGTTTGAGGTATCGTGATACATTGACCGAGATCGATTTTTGCAGGGTCGATAGTTTTTCGACTATCGCCGGGTCAAAAAAATAGAGCTGCTCCGGTGTGCGCGCCCAGGTACCGGACCCGCTGCAGGTTGCATCACTTATAATGTTGTCGAATTGTTTGCTGCCTAATGCCCTGGAGAGTAGAACGGGATTAGAGACATCGGTAACATGTGCCACGGGTGGCTCCATACGGTACAGCTTAAACCGCTGTTTCAGATTGTGGATGATGCTCTCGCGGGCATCAGATACGGTTAACCGGACGCCGGGTTCAAGGTCCCTCAGCAATAGTGATTTGCCTCCTGCCCCGGCGCAGCAATCATACCAGAGCTCTTGCTTTTTCGCAGTGAAGAAAGTGCCCGTTTGTTGCGAAGATGCGTCCTGTACCGCATAAGTGTCTTCCGGGAGTATATCGTCTACTTTAGCTCCGTTTGGCAACCGCAGGCAATTGTCTGTGATGAAGGTAAACGGTATTTGTTTTGCGTTTAGAAGGCTGGTTATTTTGCCGGCGTCTTTCCTGATGCGCAGGAACAAATACGGCTGTACCAGCATAGAC
>CAINOM010000439.1 GCA_903851455.1 uncultured Bacteroidota bacterium
AAAAATAGCGGCTTACTACTTGCGGCGTTTTCAAAAGTCCAGTCATTAAGCAAAGACTAAAAAGTTAAAAATCTCGTTTAGATTCAAACATCGGGGTATTAATTTTGATCTTTTAAGTACTTTTAAGAAAAGTTATCCATAAATGATAGCACTTCAACAGCAGGAACCGACAGTAAACAATAAAGCGGTCGCATGGACCGTAGGCGTACATGCCTTGCTGTTATTACTGTTCATCCTGCTGCGTTACACCATCAGCCCTATTCCTCCGGCAGCGCAGGACGGCGGCCTTGAAGTGAATCTAGGCACCAGCGACAATGGCAGCGGCAACGATCAGCCCATGTCCGATAAAGATCCTGCGGCCTACCAGGCATCAGTAGTCTACAAAAGTGTAGCCGCGAAAAACGAGATCCCCAAAGAAATAGTCCGTTCCAACGAGGCTGACGCCCCGGTTGTGAACGACCCTAAAAAATCAAAAAAAGTTGTTCCTTCCGACGAACGGCCTATTGAAAAACCCAAACCGGCGGTTGTGGAGAAACCCAAGTACATAATGCCTGCCAGCAACGGTCCCGGCGGCAACAGCGCTCACCAGAATAAGGCAGGCACGAGCGAGGGTAACACCACGGGTCCCGGTGATCGAGGCGTACCCGGTGGCACGCCCGGTGCATCCAATTACACAGGCATACCCGGCAACGGTAATGGCGGCATACGCCACACCTTATCTGGCAGGCAGATATCACCCGACAAGTTTGAAGCCGAGTTTCACGAGGGCGGCAAAGTAGTCATTCATGTCACGGTAGACCGGGATGGCAATATTGTAGACAGGCGCGTGAAGAGTGCATCAAATCCAGAGCTGGCCAAACTGGCCCTCGAAAAACTCCGGGGGGCAAAGTTCAGCCGGAGCGAAGGAGCCGAGCCGCAGCAGTTCGGTGATATCACCATCAATTTTACAACCCGCTAATAACACCATGGGCGATACTTCCGCTTACCAGCAGACACTTGATTATTTGTACGAACGCCTGCCTATGTTTTCCCGTATTGGCAAGGCCGCTTTAAAACCAGACCTTACTAATACCATTAAACTTTGCGCCGCACTGGGTAACCCACATGAAAAATTTAAGTCTGTTCATATAGCGGGCACTAATGGTAAAGGCAGTACCAGTCACGCTTTGGCGGCAATAATGCAGGATGCAGGTTATAAAACAGGCCTGTATACATCGCCCCATCTTATTGATTTCAGAGAGCGTATCCTCGTCAATGGATCTCCCGTAAGCAAGGAGTGGGTAGTGGATTTCGTAGCGGCAAACAAGTCACTCATTGAAGAAGTAAATCCTTCCTTTTTTGAGATCACTGTAGCTATGGCCTTTGCCTGCTTTGCAGAAGAAAAAGCAGACATAGCCATCATCGAAACAGGCTTGGGCGGCCGGCTGGATAGTACCAATATCATCACTCCGCTGCTCTCCATTATCACGAACATCAGCTACGACCATAAAGACCTGCTCGGCAACACACTCGCAGAAATAGCGGGTGAAAAAGCGGGCATCATCAAGCCGGAAATTCCATTTATCGTAGGTGAACAAAATGATGAGACAGAGCGTATTTTCTTCGAACATTCTGTTCATAAAAAAGCGCCACTCTACTATGCACAATCCTTATGGGGCATGGTGCGGGTGAAGCAGGATATGAAGTACCAGTACTACAAAGCGGTGAACAACGCCAAAATGGAAATGTACGACCTGCATACCGATCTGCTTGGCAACTACCAGCAGCACAACCTTAAGACGGTGCTGACGGCAGTAGAACTATTGTCTTACAAGGGGTTTAATGTCAGTATACCTGGCGCGATCAATGCACTTGCAAACGTAAAAGGAACAACGGGCCTGCATGGCAGGTGGGAATGGCTGCAGGAAAACCCAACGATCATCTGCGATGTAGCACACAACCCCGCGGGGCTAAATGAAGTGCTGCAGCAATGGCAGCAGCTAACTGCAACATCAAAACATATAGTGCTTGGTTTTGTGAAGGACAAAGATATCTCAGATGCGCTGGCGCTTTTCCCTAAAGATGCCACCTACTACTTCTGCAACGCAAATATCCAACGTGCGCTTCCAGCCGACGAACTAAAGGAAATGGCTGGCAATTATGGTCTCACAGGTCAGGCATACCACACAGTCACAGAGGCAGTATCGG
>CAINOM010000440.1 GCA_903851455.1 uncultured Bacteroidota bacterium
ACCAGGCCAGCGCCAGCCACGTGACTATCAGTGCAAGTGGCACTATAACAGATGTGATCACTTATTCGCACGATTAATATTCCTCATTCCATATTATTTGACGTCCCATACCCAAAGGTATGGGACGTTCGTTTTTAGTTTGTTCCGAGCTTTGACAGAACGGTAATGGCATAAGTGTTTTTATTGTGGTCACAACCATAAAATGCATTGCTGACCTCTTCCGGGAGTTGAAACATGCGCGCTAAAGGAGTTTTAATAAATTTTTAATGAAAATGCCGGAAATCAACCAAATTAAATGCTTGCAGGTACAGAAATAAAGTTAATTTTGCCCCCGTCTGAACGGGTTTCATCCGGGCGGGCCCAAGGGCATACCAGCACTGGTGTGCGTTCAATCCAATTCTAAATCTATTAAATATGGATGGCAATGCTGGTTCAGGATCTAAAGGAGAAAATTCTGGAAGGCGACCTCAGCGAGTTGCTACACCACAGCAAGGATGAAGATTATCCGGCTGAGGTGGCCAAGCTATTGGGCTCATTGCCGAAAGAATTTGCGATAAATACCTTCCTTTCGTTACCGGAAAAAATACAGATACAGATATTCTCTTTCCTGGACCATGTGTTGCAGATAGGGGTTATTGAAGAGCTGCCGCGTCCGAAAATATCTAACATTCTCAACAACCTGGAGTCGAATGACCGCGTGGCTTTTTTTGATACGCTGGACGGCATAGAGGTGACCGAATACCTGAACCTGCTGAATGACAAGAACAGGCTTGCTACCTACGATCTGCTGGGTTACCCTGAACAGAGCGTAGCCCGCCTGATCAATACCAACTTTACTACAGTACGCAAGGAGTGGACGATAGGCCAGGCGATAGAGCATCTGCGCCGGTTCTATACGGACACACCGGCCGCCAACGTGATATTTGTGGTGGACAGTACCGGTAAGCTGGTGGATGATATTCCTATTCGCCGCCTGGTGCTGAACGAGCACAGCAAGACCATAGAAGATATCATGGACGGATTCTATGTGAAGCTGGACATACAGGACAGCATAGAAGACGCGATACAGAAATTCAAGGAATACGACCGTGTGGCGCTGCCCGTAACCAACAGTAATAATGTGGTGATGGGGGTGGTGACGATAGATGATGTGATAGATGAGGCGGAAGAAAAGGATACCAAGGACATGCAACAGTTCGGTGGTCTTGAATCACTGGATCTGCCGTATGTGAAAACGGGCTTCTTTACCCTGATACAAAAACGTGCTGGCTGGCTCATCATCCTGTTCCTGAGTGAAATGCTGACTACGACGGCGATGGGGCACTTTGCAGATGAGCTGAACAGCCTCACGCTGCTGGCGATCTTCATGCCACTCATTATATCCAGCGGTGGTAACAGCGGCTCGCAGGCGGCAACGCTTATCATCCGTGCTATGGCGCTTAAAGAACTATCACCGAAAATGTGGTGGTATGTAATGCGGCGGGAAATACTGTCTGGACTAACGCTGGGGCTCATCCTCGGAACCATAGGATTTGTTCGGATAACCATATGGCAGAAACTGCACTGGGCGAATTACGGCGGACCTAACGGCGAGTACTGGTACCTGGTGGCGTTTACGGTTTTCCTTTCGCTGATAGGCGTGGTGATGTGGGGTACCATCAGCGGCTCTATGATACCCATCATTCTGAAACGTCTGAAACTGGACCCTGCTACATCATCGGCGCCGTTTGTGGCTACGCTGGTGGATGTAACCGGCCTCGTGATCTACTTCAGCGTTGCAGCACTCATACTAAGGAGCACCTTGCTGGCGCCACATAAGGTGACGCCAATAACATCGCCGGAAAAGGAAACGCATACCAGCGCACAGATAATACAGGTACGACCTGTGGCGATGTCGTCCCGCACAATGCATATACATGAGTATATTTGTGCGAACATCAGCTAACGATTGCAGCACAGCCAAACACATAACGGGCGTTTATCTAACCTTCTTGAAAAGAGAAGTACCGTTTTCTGTATTTTATGGGCGCTCATGTTTGTGCTATACGTGCCTGCAGCAAAAGCAGGTTTTGTAGCGGACTTCACCGGCTGGCTAGATCAGATAAAAAATCACGGCTTCTGGGAATATATCAACCGCAATAATTTCAGGGTACACAGCCTGTACCAGGTCACGCAGTTTAATACCTGGGTATTCTACCATTTGTTTGGCATACATGAGTGGCCATGGCATTTGCTCTTCATCACCCTGCATGTGATCAATGCTACCCTGTTGTTCACGTTCTGCAAAGGTATACTGGATGATGTAGGTGTGGAAAACAGCCGGGAGATTTCGTTTACCGGTGTTGTTTTGTTTTGTGTATCACCCTATTTATCTGAGGTAGTGGTGTGGGAGCCGTCGTTCCATTTTCTGCAAGGGCTGCTGATGATTCTGCTGATACTTACGTGGGTGCGGAAATATCTGCAGACCTCAAAGGCCAGGTACGCCGTATGGGCGGGTATTGTTTACCTGCTGTCTACCCATACGCTGGAAGTGTTTTACATCACGCCATGGTTGGTGTTGACGCTGGCAATGTTTTACCGTGCGGCCGGCAAAGCAAATAATGGAGTTTTTCTGAAAGTACTGCTGCTCTTTTTTATGCCTGAGCTCACTATGTTCGGCCTGCGGCTGATTGAGTTCCGGGTACTTTATGGTGGCTGGGTATCGCGGATAGGCAGTGATGCTGCGATGGGCGCACCACTTACCGGCCTGGGTAAGCCCGCCAAGTATCTTTTCCATTTGCTCTTCATGGGCAGATTCTTTTCCAACGATCTGAAGCATAAAGTGTACGATCTTCTTGATGGTACTAAATGTATTGTCGCTTTTTACGGTATTGTCGTTCTTATTCTCGGCTATATAGTTGCGCGCTTCCGGGCGATGGGTGGTAAAGGAAAAGTGGCCAGCCTGCTGTTTGTTTGGGTGCTGATCACTTTTGCACTGCTGCTACCCTTATGGTTTGGTGATCTGCTGCTGGTGATCTACGACCGGTACACTTACTTTACAGGGGCTTTCTTTTATATGCTGCTGGCGGTGCTGGCTGGCTTTATCACCATACAATATGTAAGGCTGGCTGTAGTGGGTGTTTATGCGCTGGTCAATCTGCGTTTTGCGATACAGGTGAGCAGGTATTGGGGTAAGTCGTATAAAGTGAATTATGGGCTGCTGCATGGATTGCCGCCACTGGATGATAAGATAGTGGTATTGCTGAACCTGCCAGAGTCTATGCACGGTATTGCCATGATAGGCTCAGAGCCGGAGAGTGAGTACAAGCTGATGCACGACCTGCTGTTGCCGGAAAGCAAGATCAGAAACAAAGTGTATGATGGGCTCTCTTATAATATGGAGACGCCCGAAGACGGTGCAAATACCAAGGTACTCAACGACAGCATGGTGCGGGTGACGCTGAACCAGTGGGGCACCTGGTGGTGGTACGAAGCCCACGGTGGCCGCAGCTATGAAAACGAAGATTATAAACTGAACATGATAGATGGCGGTCATTTCTATGAGCTTACCATGAAGCATCTATCATCGCAATACCTGTTGCTGTACCAGGTGGGTGACAAATGGCACGCGGTGGATATGAGTAAGCGTGATGTGGATCAGAATTAGACCTCTATTGTAACATCGCCATTTACAGGATGGGCTACACAGGTAAGGATGCTGCCATGAGCGAGATCGTTATCCATGAGGACTTCGTTGTAAGACAGCCAGACTTTTCCTTTTGTACATCGGGCGGCACAACTACCACAGCGGCCGACCTCGCAACTATAAGGCAGCGCCAGGCCATTCTTTTTTGCAGCCTGCAGGATAGTGTCGGGGTATGCAACGGGGAATGAGTATTCTTTGCCGAGGTATTTTATAGTTGCCGTGTGCGTGGCTTTGTCGGGCGGATCGGCTTTTTTTATGGCGCGGTCGTTGGTATTAAAGTTCTCCTTCCTGATCTGCTCATCGTGTATGCCCTGCTCTTCCAGCGAAATAATGGCCATACGCATGTAAGCAAACGGTCCGCAGATATAAAAGAGCATTTCGTTTTTGGGTACGAGCGCATGTTCGCGCAGCAGTACCGGCATTAATGCTTTGCTGAGGCGCGCGCGGGAAAGATCGAAGGATGTGCTGTACAGGTAAACCACATGAAAATTATCGCGGAATTTTTCGGTAAGGGCCTGCAGCTCATTGTAGAAAACCACTTCATCTTTAGAGCGGTTGCTATATACGAGTACGGCTTTGATGCCGGGCCGGGTGTGCAGCGATGTTTTGATGATGGAGAAGATGGGCGTAATGCCTATACCCGCTGCGAAGAAGAAGATCTGCTTAACCCCGATATCAGTGGGCAGCACGAACAGGCCTGCGGTACCAGCAGTAAAGAGCCGGTCTCCCACAGTTGCCCTGTCTGCCAGCAGGCGGGAATATGCACCGTTGTCTATTCGCTTTACCGTAAATGCAAGCGGCTCATTCAGCACAGGGCTGGAAGAAATGGAAAACGACCGCCGCTCCTCTCGTTCATGATGGGTGAATACAAAAGTGATGAACTGTCCAGAGTTATAGAGAATGGGGCTATCGTCTTCACTGGCAATAGTGAAAGTTTTGACACCGGGAGTTTCCTCGCGGATGGATGTGATGATGACACCCCGGACCCCTAAAGGGGAACCATCAATCAAGCCGGTGGAATCATATTGGAGCAAGCGTATAAATTTAGCAAAGAAAAAGACA
>CAINOM010000441.1 GCA_903851455.1 uncultured Bacteroidota bacterium
CCCACCGAGGGAGGTCGCCGGGGTATATGACGATGCAGGAAAAGAATACCAGGCAAATAAAATAACGCACAGTGCCAACATTGCTGTCGTTTATGAGCGTATGGGAGATCACGCTAAAGCATTGGAGAACAGCTTAAAAGTCCTCCAGATGGCAGAAGAGATGAAAGATAGCGCTACGGTAACCAATATTTTCGGCAACATCGCAATTATTTACGGCCGTCAGAAAAATTATGAACAGGCGTTGGAGTATAGTTTCAAATCGCTGGAAATGAGCAAAGCCCTGAATGATACAAACTTACTGGCCTGGGCAAATTATGAGGTCGGCAGCACGCTGTTGATGATCGCCCAGGATACAACAAATAGTTACGATAAAGCAATCGCAGCTAAGGCAGGTATCGTTCAAAAAAACGCATTGCTGCCTCACAATAAAACGGCGCGCCTTCGCCTTTCGCTAAATTATTTGTTGTTGGCATTGCAGTTTGAAAAAAAGACAACTGATCTGAGAGAGAATTTGTACGGTGCACTCGCAACGGCATATAAATTAAATGGAGATTACAGGAAAGCGCTGGAAAGCTTCACAACATATACCGCAATTAAAGATTCAGCATTGTCAGTTATGAGCGACAAGAAAATATTGCAGCGCCAGATGCAGTTTGATTTTGATAAAAAGGAGACAATCGCAAAAGCAGAAGTAGTTAAACAAAAACGGGTGAAGCAATCGCTAATGGCGTTTAGTGCGCTCCTGCTGCTGATCGCCGGCGGATCGGTCTATCTCTTTTTTTATACCCGCAAGGCAAAAAACCTTGTTGAAAAAGAAAAGATACGCGCAGAGCGCTCTGAACAATTCAACAAGCAGTTCCTGGCCAATATGAGCCACGAAATACGCACCCCAATGAATGCAGTAATGGGTATGACCAGCCTGGTACTCGACACACCGCTGCAAGGGAAGCAAAAATCTTATCTCGACGCCATAAAAAAATCATCGGACAATCTGCTTCATATCATCAATGATATCCTGGACCTCTCTAAACTGGAAGCTGGCAAGATGGAACTGGAACAAATTGATTTCTCGCTGAGCGATACCATAGACCAGGTGAAACAAACACTGGCTCATCGCGCAGAAGAAAAAGGGCTCCAGTTGATCGTAAATGTTGATCACAGCATCCCTGATGTGTTAATTGGCGACCCTGTGCGATTGAGCCAGGTGCTGATAAACCTAACTGGCAATGCCATAAAATTTACCGAGAAAGGTAGCGTAGCCATCGAGGTGAAGAAAGTAGAACACGGGATAAAATTCTCCATCCCAGATACCGGCATCGGTATACCAAAAGATAAACTACAAACCGTTTTCGAGAACTTCTCACAAGCCAATGCATCCGATACCCGAAAGTACGGAGGCACAGGATTGGGATTGAGCATATCCCGTCAACTGGTAGAGATAATGGGCGGCAAAATTTCTATTGAGAGTGAAGAAGGCTCCGGCACTACTTTCTCATTCACGGTAAATTTTGAAAATGGCTCTGCCGAAAAATTGCAGCAACGCCTGGCTGCCGAGGAGCAGGTGGATGGAAGCATTCTTGATGGCCTTAGCATTTTAGTGGTAGATGATAACGAATACAACCGCATTGTAGCGAAGGACACCCTGGAAACAAAATCTAAGGCCAGTATCATTGCTGTCGGCAGCGCGCGGGAAGCCCTCGGGCTACTGAAGGAAAAACACTTTGACGTAGTGCTTATGGATGTACAAATGCCGGAAATGAACGGCTTTGAGGCCACGAAATATATACGCGAGCAGTTCGACGCGCCCGTTAAAAATATTCCTATCATCGCGCTTAGCGCATCCGTGCTCCGCACAGACCTTGACCGATGCAAGCAAGCAGGCATGAATTCTTACGTTCCCAAACCATTTAAAGCGTCGCAGCTCATTACCGGCATTGCGCAGGTATGTGTGCCGCATGGGCAGGGCACTTCTATTGTTCAGAAAACAGAAACCAAAAGGGAAAATATCGGTAAAGAGAGTTCTGCGATGACCATTGCCGATCTTGGATATCTCCACACCTTTTGCGAAGGAGACGAAGAGCGAATGAAGAAGTACATCAATATCTATCTTAGAGCTGCGGCCGGTTTTGACGATACGGCCGTCGCTGCGCTTAGCAGTAAAGATTTTGAAGGGATAGCGGCATTGACGCATTCGTTCAAGCCAAAGTGGATGA
The DNA here is from genome assembly GCA_903851455.1 of uncultured Bacteroidota bacterium. Classification (GTDB taxonomy): domain Bacteria; phylum Bacteroidota; class Bacteroidia; order Chitinophagales; family Chitinophagaceae; genus Nemorincola. The sequence goes on from CAINOM010000441.1 coordinate 2,214, forward strand.
TGATGGGAATGAAGCAAACCATAGAGTTGGGGCAAAAGATAGAAACACTATGCCGCGAAACACCCGACGAAAACAAAATATCGGAGCAATTGGCCTTACTCAAAGAACAGCATTCAATTTCAGTAAAGGAATTGGAAGACCATTTAAAAACATCATAGCATAAAATCGAAAATAAGTAACATAGCCACTTCACTAAGTAAATACACGAGAACTTGTTTATATTTAAAGTCTAAAAAACACAACCATGTCGGATACAGCAACCAAACCATTTCCATCAGATATTGAGATATCGCGCACAACGGTGTTAAAACCGATCTCACAAATTGCAGAGAACATCGGAATTGATCCTGAGGATATTATCCCTTACGGAAAGTATAAGGCAAAGGTGCCGCTGACCTATATCAATGACGAGAAGATCAAGAATAGCAACCTGATACTTATAACAGCAATAACGCCCAATAAGGCTGGTGTGGGTAAGACGGTAACGAGTGTGGCACTTTCGCTGGGCCTTAACTATGTAGGCAAAAAAGCAGCAGTTGCATTACGCGAACCCAGCCTCGGCCCTTGCTTCGGCATGAAGGGCGGCGCAGCAGGTGGCGGATATTCGCAGGTGTTGCCTATGGAAGATATCAACCTCCATTTTACCGGTGATTTTCATGCGATCACCTGCGCGAACAATATGATCGCAGCATTGCTGGACAACTACCAATACCAGAACAGGCATACACCAAAAGCACTGGAGCGCATTGTATGGCGCCGCGTAGCGGATGTGAATGACCGCTCGCTAAGGAGCATTGTTACCGGCCTGGGCGGCAGCGCAAATGGCATACCTACGGAGGCAGGCTTTGATATTACACCTGCCTCTGAGATCATGGCGCTGTTCTGCCTCGCATCCGATATGGATGACCTGCAGGCAAGGATAGAGCGTATTGTGCTGGGATATACCGTAGAGAAAAAACCATTTACTGTAAAAGACCTGGGTGTGGCTGAAGCTATAACTGTGCTGCTGAAAGATGCCCTGCTCCCCAACCTGGTGCAGACTACGGAGCAGACAACTGCCTTCGTGCATGGCGGACCATTTGCCAATATAGCCCATGGTTGCAACACTGTGCTGGCCACTAAAATGGCGCTAAGTTGCTGCGATTATGTCGTTACTGAGTCTGGCTTCGGCAGTGACCTGGGCGCAGAGAAATTCCTGGATATCAAGTGCCGCTTATCCGGGCTGAGGCCAAAGGCAACTGTTATCGTGGTGACCTCAGGGGCACTGAAACTACATGGCGGCGTACCAGCCACCGACATCAATAAGCCCAATATGGAGGCCCTGATAGCTGGTATACCAAACCTGCAGCGCCATGTGCAGAATATGAAAAACTTTGGCCAGAGCGTGGTGGTATCCTTCAACAAATTCAAGCATGATACGCCTGAAGAAATTGAATTCCTAACCCACTTCTGCGAGAAAGAAGGCGTTGTATTCGCTATCAACAACGGCTTCACCAAGGGAGGCGAAGGCGCAGCTGATCTCGCTCAGAAAGTGATCAATGTTATTGAGCACAATCCGTCTAAAGACA
>CAINOM010000442.1 GCA_903851455.1 uncultured Bacteroidota bacterium
GCAAGCTCATTTGCAAATGCTTCGTCGGCCTGCCACTCATTTTTATTCGCGGTGCTGATGGCTAGTTCATACAATCTCGATGCGTTAGCGGAATCCTTTTCCATGCCGGCCTTTTCAGCGTCCATAAGGTATAGCAGGTGCTGGAAATTTTCCGGGTTGTAAGTCGCCCATTTCTTCATCTTGCCATACGATCTCTTCATCCTCTTTTTCAGGTCCGCAACAGGGGGCGCTTGTCCATAGCTGATGTAGCCGGAGCACGTAAAATAGGAAATAGTGCATAGCACAGTGATGTGCGCGAGGCTGAACATCGATTTGACGTATTTCTCAGCTTCCTTCACTGCCTCCAGTGCTTTCTCATATTCTTCGTAGAACAGGAAGATCGTTGCTTTGTTGAGATAGTAAAAACCAAGCCCTGACAGGAATTTTCTTTTCACCATCTTATCGAGTCGTTCTGTCTCATTGAACTCGTCGTCGCTTAGCGAAAGCCTGTTCTCAAGGAGACCTCTCCTGTTTTTTGTGAGCTGCAAGTACATGGATGCCTGGTCGAATGCATCAGCATAGCCGGTGTCTGCAACGATGTTCAGGTACTTTCTTTGCTCGGTTATAGAGGTCGCAAGGTCCAGCCGTGGGTCCCATACCGTGCAGTTTGATGCGCAATAACCGAGGAAAAACTGATCACCTGAAAGGTAGCCAGCTTCTACGCCCTTCTTGAACCAATCGCGTGTTGTTGTCCAGTGATGATTGAAGTGGTGTGTCAGCACGCCATATGCGGCTATCACCCGGCACCTGTATTCGATGTCGCCAAGTTTCTCGTTTATCTCCAACGCCAGCTTGCCAAAGCTCTCGGCCGACTTATAATCGCCAAAGGCATCTCCCAGCACAGCTCCGAAAGAGACATATGCAAATGAGGATTCAGGGCAATTGCCATAGAGCAGGGAAAGGTTGACGACTTTTAATTGCGTCAACCCATATAGGTTGTCGTTGCCGGTTATGTAGGCCGATGGGCCGATCTCGGTGAGGAGCCTTGCAGCAGCCCTTTTCTCCGGATCGCTCATTTCGGGCATGTTAATAAGCTCGCCGGGTTTTCTCTTTCCGAGATTCCACTTAGCCCGCAATACTTCTTTCAGTACTGTTGCTGTGCCAGGATTAGGCGACAGTTTGTATCCAAGTAAATTGAGACCGTCAATACCCGCGAGGATTGCCTCTTCAGTTTTACCTACCGTTGTATACTGGCGGAGCTTGATGGCTATGATATCTACCTTGGCTAGGTTGGTATGGGCCTTTGATAATAGAAGGTCTATTGCACGCTCCGCTGTAGCAATGTCGTTAGCCTGGTATGCATTCTGGGCGAAGCCCTTGTGCAGATCAAAAGCAAGGTCATATTTTGCCTGCCAGTAATCACCAGGCAGTAGGTCAATGCCCGCCCTGAAATAGGTGAACGCGGCTAAATAAGCAACTGCCGATTGCGCCTTTTTGCCTGCCAGTAAATTGAGTTCCGCTATTTCATTTTTCTCTGTAACATCAGTGAGCAGGTCTATTCCTTCATTGAAGTGGCGAACGAGATTGATCACCTGTTCTTTTTGCTCGTCAGGCGTGAGCGCATTTCGCAGCAGCCGTCCAATTTTCACATGGATCTCTTTTCTTTTGCTGTCTTCTATAAGCTGGTATGCCGCCTGCTGAATGCGGTCGTGATGGAATTTATAAGAAACGCCGAAGTCTTCGTTGTTGATCACCAGCCGGTAATCGTCAGTGAGCGGCAACACGATATCCTGTTCTATAGCCGGCCACAATATCTCTGTTATTCCAGCCGCGGTTTTGTCGCTGCTTATTGCCAGCGTTTTAAGGTCAAAAGTATTGCCGATACATGCCGCTGTTTGCAACAGCAAAAGACAGTCGGGGGAAAGCTCCTTCAGCCGGTGCGTGAGTATATCTACTACGTTTCCGGATATATTTACCCGGCTTACCTTCCCGATGTCCCAGGACCAGGTGCCCATATCATGATCGAAGCAGATAAAGCCATCTTTGTATAATGTCTTCAACAGCTCATTGATGTAAAACGGGTTTCCTGCGGTTCTTTTGAAGATGATGCCTGCAAGTTCTTTTGTGTTCTGCATGCTTATCTGGAGCGTATCGGCAACAATGATATTGACGCTCCTTTCATCAAGCGGCGCCAGCGTTAATTCTTCTACCGGTTTTGTTTTCCTGATCTCGTTAAGTGTCATTATCAAAGGATGCCCTTCCGATACTTCGCTGTCGCGGTAGGTGCCAATGATAAACAAATAAGGAATATCCTTTGTGATCAGGTCTTTTATCAAAGCGAGTGAAGCGTCGTCAGCCCATTGCAGGTCATCAAGAAAAACAGACAACGGATGTTCCTTGGTTGCGAATACTTTAATGAACTCGCGTATGGTAAAGAAGAAGCGGTTCTGCGCTTCAAGCGGGTTTAGTTCCTGCGCTTTGTTTTGTTTGCCCGTTATGAGTTCGAATTCGGGGATAAGCTCCAGCAACACGGGAACGTTGAGGCCCAGCGCAGTAAACAGGTCATTTTTTACCGTCATCAGCGTATTCTGTGGCTCGCTCACCAGGTACTTCACTATTTCCGCAAAGGCGAGAGAGAATACATTGAAGGGAATATTTCTTTTGAACTGGTCACATTTGCCCGAAATAAAATAACCTCTCTTCCGGGCGGTTGGTTTGTGAATTTCGTTGATGGTGGCTGTTTTGCCTATGCCGGATGCGCCGCTAATGAGCATAAGCCGGCACTTGCCGGCTTCCACCTCTCCGAATGCATTCATCAGTGCAGCTATTTCTTTTTCCCTCCCATATAGCCGTTCGGGTATACGGAAACGGGAGTACACATCCTTCTGTCCGAGTTTAAATGACGGGATAATATTTTTCTCGCCCAGGCTGGCCATGCATAATTCAAGATCATGCTTGAGCCCGGACGCGCTCTGGTATCTGTCTTCCGCAATTTTAGATACTAATTTCAGAATAATATCTGACAGGACCTTTGGTATCCGGGGGCTGATCTCAACGGGGGGCGTGATCGCTTTTGCAATATGGCAGTGCACCAACTCCATTGCATCATCGCTGTTGAAGGGTAGCTGGCCTACGAGCATTTCATAAAAGGTCATCCCAAGCGAATAAAGGTCCGTCCGGTAATCAAGCGAACGGTTCATTCTGCCAGTCTGTTCCGGCGACATGTATTTAAGCGTGCCCTCAAGTACATTAGGATTGAGCGCAGATGTGCGCTCCACAGACAGCATAGCGCATATACCGAAGTCGATGATCCTTACTTCTTCTGTTTCCTTGTTGATAAGTATATTATGCGGATTGATGTCCTTATGCATAATATTGCGGGCATGCACCCTGCCGAGTATCTCGGTTATCTTGATGGCTATCTCAAGAAACTTTATTAAGCTTAATTTTTTGGACTGTATGTAGTCAGCCAACGGGATGCCATTGAAATCCTGCAATACGATTACCGGTCTGTTGTTAAAATTGAGCAGTTCAATAGCCTTGTTCACACCATCAATGTCCAGGTTGACCAGTGTGTCAAACTCTTTTGTAATGGTGGCTATTTCGTTCGGTGTAGGGTACGATTTGGCGGGCGTCTTAAGTATCTCCCGGGTATCGTCGGCTGTTTTGATACCCTGGTAGACGATAGTATGATTTCCTTCGTGAAGGACCTCACCTATGGAATATCCCGGAATATTTTGTTCGCCGATCATGACTGTGCCGAATGTGTAGTTTTAACTCCGTTGTGAAAGTAATAAATTAGTTTAGCTCTTTACTATAGCCAACCGGTTCTTCAAGGTCCTTCATCAATAGTAAAAGGGAGAATTGGATGAAGCTGAAAAGAAAAATAATTACATACGTGGTCGGGTTTTTGCTTATCGGGAATAAATGATCAAAAATGCTTTTCAGGACAACCATCGGATGCGTGAAGAGATCCCAGGAGTTGAGCCGGAGGATCCTGCCAAGATAAATGCCAAAACTGCTCAGCACAACGCAGAAATTGATAATAAACAGGGACCATTTTCTGCCAAACATGCAGGAGAAAATATTTTTCATGATCTTGAGTGAAAAGAATCCATACAGCAAGGCCAGGATGGCTAACAGGAAGATGATCAGTGCATCATATATCTGGAGGTTCTGGAATGCCGGCGGACAATTTTCATCCACATGGATCGTATCGCTGATCATGTAGGGGGCATTTGGGTAGAACAGCAGCCACAGGCAACTACCCAATATGATTGCCAGTTTGCCCCATTTGCCGTAGAAATAATGTAGCAAGAGAGCCACGCCCATGGGGATAATAGCCAGGAACAGATTCCAGAAGAGAAAATTAAAGTGGTTGGAGCCTACGACCAGGTTGCGCACCAGTAATATCAGAGAGTCTACTATGGTGATATATACTAATACCCGCAGATAGTGGTTTACTACTTTATGTTTCATTATTATCTTTTTAGCGCGGTGATTGATGGTTTATCCGTTTGTCTCATCATCATTATCATTGAGGGTAATAGAGGGGTTGAATCCAAATATGTTGGCCATCGCAACCCATAATACCCAGCATACAACGCCGAAAAGTACATAACCGCAATAGCCAAGAAGCGGCATTTGGGAGAAAATGTGGATCACATCTACATAGGGCACGGAGTACTTCCAGTAATTTGGGTTGGTTGGTTCGGTAGGATGAAACCAGCTGCTGCCGAAATTCCAGAACTCCCAGAAGAAGCCGTTCAGAAGGGTAGCGATGCCGATCATGGCCAGGTATGACCAGTCCCCGCGGGTGCTGATAGGCGTAAACGGCGTCCACATTTTGGACACGGTCATTGCCGGAACGAGGCCAGGAATAAGGCTTATCCACAGCATAAAGAACAGCGGGTAGGGGAAGTAACCCATTAGTACGAACGAGCCAAGGCCAACGACCAACAAGATATACAGCCACGTTGTTGATATCGTAATTTTAGGGCCATTTGTATACCTGTCCTTAAAGACCTTGAACGTTTTCAACAGCAGGTACCACTCGAATATTGCCGGTAACACGGTTGTGTAAGACAATAGCTGCCACGCGATGTTGCCGAAATTAGTGAAGATGGTGTAGTTGGGATAGTACCAGTTCTCCATAACAAAGAAGTTCAGGTATTCGAATACGAACCAGCTACCGGATGAGGTAATAGCAAGCAGCGTCATGGTGCTTGGCTTAGATGAAATGAGCGACACTCCATTGTTTCTTTTGTAGACAATTCCATCGAGTACAAAGATGAAACCCCACCAGAGGGGCACAAAAGTGAAGTGCTCCAGCGGGTAAACAAGCTTAAAACGGCCCCACATCAGCAACCAGCTTATGAGCGTAACAATGACTGCTGGCTTAAACCAGGGCGGATAGCCGACTGCTTTTTTCTCACCGGGCACACCCGCTTGCGTTTTAAACCCGAACCATTTTGGGAAGAGCAGGAAGCAATAAACAAAAAGCTCGACCACCGAGAAGCCAATGAACACCCAGAGGTTAAAGCCTGGATCCTGTTCTACCTGGCGGGCAGGGAAAAAACCATATCCGGGCGGCAGACCACCGAATTTCAGGTAAGCGCCGATGCGCGGCAAAAGAAAGATCAGGGCAAAGGAAATAATGAGCAACCATTTCTTTTTCATATGGGTGTTTTAGTTGTAAGTTTTGACTCTACCTAACTCCACAACTCGAAAATTACAGCTACTAAATAAATTGTTCTAACTCACTACACAGCTCGTGCAACGCAATTAAGGTACTTTCCAACGAAGTACGAACGCTAAGCTTGGTTCATGTGCTCCGGGGTTAACGCTAAAGATATAAAAAGCAAATAATAACACAATGTAAAAAAATAAAATAAGATTTTATGCCTTTTCCCTGATTTTTTTCTGGGGCCATATTTTTTTAGGATTCTTTCCCGGTTAGTTATCTTCGCAGTCCTTTTTAAGATATAGATATGTACAGAACACACACCTGCGGCGAATTGCGCATAGAGCAGATAGGATCAGAAGTAAAACTTGCCGGCTGGGTACAGACGGTGCGTAAGTTCGGCAGCATCACCTTTGTAGACCTCCGCGATCGCTACGGTATCACCCAGCTTTTGTTCGATGAGCAGCTGAATACACGCCTCGGCGAACAGCCGCTGGGCCGCGAATTTGTGATACAGGTGACCGGGAAAGTACTGGAGCGCAGTAATAAAAATGCCAAAATGCCAACCGGCGATGTAGAAATAAGTGTGACCGACTTTACGATCATGAACAGTGCGGCAACACCACCATTCACCATAGAGGAGGAGACCGATGGTGGTGATGAGCTGCGCATGAAATACCGCTACCTCGACTTACGCAGGCCAGCCCTGAAAAGGAACATGGAGCTGCGCTATAGGGTGAACCGCTCCGTGCGCAACTACCTCGATACACAAGGATTCTGGGATATTGAAACACCCTTCCTCATCCGCAGCACGCCGGAGGGCGCCCGTGATTTCGTAGTGCCATCGCGCATGAACGAGGGTCAGTTTTACGCATTGCCACAGAGCCCACAGACGTTTAAGCAATTGCTGATGGTGAGTGGTTACGACCGTTATTACCAGATCGTCAAGTGCTTCAGGGATGAGGACCTGAGGGCGGACCGCCAGCCGGAGTTTACGCAGATAGATTGCGAAATGAGCTTTGTAGAGCAGGAGGATATTCTCAATACTTTTGAAGGTCTGTTCAAGCATGTATTCAGGGACGTGAAGGGTATAGACATGGCAGAGGATTTTCCGCGCATGACCTTTGATGATGCGATGTGGCATTATGGTAATGACAAGCCGGATATCCGTTTCGAGATCAAAATTCAGAATTCAAAAGTTAAAAACCAGGTTCATTGTGAGGCACTGGCAGGTGCGGGTTTTAAAGTGTTTGATGATGCCGAGACCGTGCTGATGATCGCAGTGCCGGGTTGCAGTGAGTACAGCCGCAAGCAGACCGACGAACTGACCGAATGGGTGAAACGCCCGCAGATAGGCATGAGTGGGGTTGTCTTTATAAAGTGCAATACCGATGGCACTTTTAAAAGCAGCGTAGATAAATTTTATAACGAAGAAAAATTAAAGGAGATAGCTGGTTTCTGCGGCGCTAAGGCCGGGGATATAATATTGATACTCGCTGGTGCGGAAACCCGCACCCGTAAAGCCATGAGCGAGCTTCGCCTGTTCATGGGTGAGCGCCTGGGCCTTCGTGATCATGCAGTGTACAAGCCGATATGGGTTATCGACTTCCCGCTGTTTGAGCTGGATGAGGAGAACAACAGGTGGATGGCGCGCCATCATCCGTTCACCTCCCCAAAGCCGGAACATATAGAATGGATGAATGACATCAGCAAGTATGGCGACATAAAGGCTAATGCCTATGACATGGTGCTGAACGGTACTGAGATAGGCGGCGGGTCCATACGCATCTTCCGCAGGGAGCTGCAGGAGAAAATGTTTGCTGCGCTAGGCATGAGCAAGGAAGAAGCGCAGGATAAGTTTGGTTTCCTGATGGGCGCTTTTGAGTACGGCGCACCACCGCATGGCGGACTGGCTTTCGGTTTCGACAGGCTCTGCGCGCTGCTGGGCGGGCAGGAAAGCATTCGGGACTTCATTGCATTCCCGAAGAATAACTCTGGCAGGGATGTGATGCTGGATGCGCCGAGCTCAATTGATGAGGTGCAGAAGAAAGAGCTGGGGTTATAATTCCACTCTTGACTAAACAATACCCAATCACTTTTCCCGATTGGGAATACTTTGATGCGTATTAATTTTCTAACAAGCAGGAAGCCGTCCCCGTGACCTTCTTAGTGTACCTGCCATGTGGATCGGGCATATTATATTCTTTGTCCGCTACGGTTGTTCGCATTAGGGCTATAGGAGAATTAGCAAATTGCTTGACTTGATCTACTGTAACCGGAACCCTAATATTCCACGCTGTCGTGACATAATGTTGTGAGCCTTCAGTTTCAATATTGAACGCAGGTACAATGTCGGTTTCAGCTGCAAACTCCATTGTATTACCATCTTCGAGCTTTACTAACAGTTTTGTTCCCTTGGCCATAACCATGTGAATTTCTGACAGCTCAGTAGGAGAAAAAGTAATATATTATTTGTTTCCTCTCCGTTCCATTTGTATGCACCAAAATGGCTTTATACTTATCCTCATACGTGTTGATAGTTTAAAAACTTCTTTAGTGAAGCCATCA
>CAINOM010000443.1 GCA_903851455.1 uncultured Bacteroidota bacterium
GCCCTATAGGCATGAAATACCAGAAGCTCATAGAGTTTAGCGTCTACAACCGCTGGGGCCAGCAGATATTCACTACTGCCGACAAGGCTAAGGGTTGGGATGGCACTTTTGGCGGCGTGCCGCAGGATATGGGCGTATATCAATATGTATTCATCGTTGCCATGGCAAGTGGAGATAACCGCGTATTCAAAGGAAATGTCACGTTAATACGATGATAAGTCGTGAGTGATGCTATAATTTATTTTAATGCCCCTGCCTCGGTGGGGGCTTTTTTTGCGTGGCGTGATGTCATTGTTATTAACGATATCTGCCTGGCTTTGTACCGCTTGATGCGTATTTATTTATACGCCAAATGCACGTCTCTGCGGCAGCCTGACAAATGAGGAAATTTTTAACAATCTACCCTCTGTATTTTCTCCTATATTTATACTTTCCTATTGGATATTTGGGAAAATCCCGCATGTGCGGGATCCGTGTTTATTTATGAAAATTCAACGTGCAGCTCCTGTAAACGAATTATTGGCCAAGCTGATCTTCCTGATCCTGCCCACGGCAGCGATCAGCTATTTCCTGCTGCACAACATAAACCAGTACTACAGCATACTACAAAACCAGGCGCTTCAGCAAACAGGCTATTTTGCAGCGGGCATGGCTATTGCAGCTATCTTCTATTCGTTCCGTATACGGTTCTTACCCACATACATTATCCTCATTCTTGTACTGTACTCCATTTATAAAGGACTGGACAAATACAGCAGTAGCGAGTTCGATGCGTTTTTCATAGCCCGGCATTTCCAGGTATTTGCAATTCTTTTCACTACGGGCTGGTTGCTGGGCTGGGGATTTGTGCGGTGGCGATATTGGTCGGTAGGTGTCTCTGCCACGCTGCTTTGTGCCTGCATAGCAATAATTGCCAAGGCCAATGTTGATACCGTGCCAGCCCTGCTATGGTCATTTACTCCGGCACTCCTGTTCTCGGTATACATCATCTTTACTTCCGAGCAGATATACAATTACAAGGATAAGTCTCAAAAATTCTGGTTGTTCCTCATCCTGCGATTGCTGCTCTTCGCTGTACTTTCATCGCTGATGGTGATCGGTGTCATCTACAAGATGCGCAGGGAGATAAAGGAGACAGTTGCGAATTATGGCGGTGGCGGCAAAACCGGCCAGAACGCTATGCTCAAGCAGCGGCCGGATAGCACCTTCGATCTTAATGATTACACCCGCCTCAGCAGTTCGCTCAGCCGCAGCAAGCAGCTGCTTTTCTGCGCCCACATAGATAACTTCTTCCCGAGCACTAATATTCCGAATCCCTTATATCTCACCGCGTTTTATTTCACAAAATTCGATACACTAACGGAGACATTTGAGCGCGACTCAACTATCCCCTTCAACGACCTTTTCCAGCCCGATCCTTCGAAAATACCAATGTTCACCACCCAGTCGGATTCGTCTGTTATCAAAAATAGCCTCGGATCAAAATTGAGGCAAACAGTGGAGATACAGGTATACAGCAAGGCATTGTCGCCAAGCACTTACCTGGCGCCTAACGTCGGGTATTTCGTGCAGCCCATTGCCATAGAAAAAGACTTCAGGGAAGAATTCAAATTTGCATTCCGGGCCAAGAGCTATGTCTCTGCCCTCAACAGCGCTTACTTCGTATACAATGTGCAGAATCCAGAGATCAAGGCCTTCCAGGAAATGCGTTTCTCCGTATTGCGGAAAGTGGCGGGCTATACCGATGTGGATGCGGGCTTCATGAAGTACTACACCTACATGCCGGGTGGTGATAAGTTCAAAACAATAGGCGAACTGGCCCACAAGATCACAGATACCGCGCACACACCGGTAGACAAAGTGCTGGCGATCCGCAATTACTTCTACTCAAAAGACGAGAATGGCGACCGCCTGTACAAATACACAGATAATCCCGGGATACCCGATATACCCAATGCGTCCAAGCTCATCTACTTCCTTACCGAGAACCACAAAGGCTACTGCGCTTATTATGCTGGTGCAACCCTGTTTATGCTTCGTTCGCTCGGTATACCGTCGCGCATTGCCGTAGGGTTTCTTACTGAGGAACGCAGCGATAAGAACAAAGGGTGGTACTGGTACTATGCCAACCAGGCCCAC
>CAINOM010000444.1 GCA_903851455.1 uncultured Bacteroidota bacterium
GCCCGTTACCCTGATAATTACACTTGTGGCATCACTGGCAGTGGCGTATATCATCAACCCGGTATTTGCTGTAAGCTTTATGAAACCCCATGATTTCGATCATGAGAATGACAAGCCGAGGTTTACACGTAAGGATACGGTTATGACCATCGCATTTCTGTCGATAGCGGGTCTTTTTTACCTCGCAAAATCAATAGGTATCGCCAATTTTATAGTATTCATTTACTTGTTCATCCTGCTTGAAAAATTTGTATTCTCCAAGTGGATCCATTCGTTTCAAAACCGGATCTGGCCTGCGTTTCAAAACTGGTACACGCGTGTGCTGAAACGGGCATTGACAACCGGCGGGATGGTAGTTGTGGTAATATCGACCGTGGTAATTTTTGTACTGGCAATTGTGTTGATGGCCGTTCACGGTCCCACACCGGTGTTCTTCCCGGATTCTCAACCCAACTTCACTTACGTATACCTGAACCTCCCGGTGGGAACGGACCAGGCGCATACAAATGATGTATTGCTGGGACTGGAAAAGAAAGTAAATGCAGCGCTTATTGACCCTAAAACGGGCAAACGGTTCATTTCTGTAAAATCTGTTATTGCCAACGTGACGGTGGGTGCTGTCGACCCGAACAGTGGTGAAATTGGCGATTTCCCGAACAAAGGCAAGATCACAGTAGCCTATGAGGAATACTCAAAACGGCATGGAGAGTCATCTACTGAGATCATGGAGAAAATACGCAAGTCTGTGAAAGGAGTGGCTGGCGCTGAAATAACAGTGGATAAGGAAAGTAATGGTCCGCCACTCGCAAAACCGGTGGTGATTGAATTGACCGGCGATAACTTGGATACGCTTGTCAATACTTCGGAGCGTCTCAAAAGGTTTATAGAAGATAAGCAGATAGCTGGCGTAGAGGAATTGCGTAGTGATTTCCAGGCTAAGAATCCAGAGATAGTTTTTGACCTGGACAGGGAGCGCATGAATACCGAAGGCATCAGCACTTATAACGTGGTGAATACGCTGAGGACTGCGGTATTCGGAACGGAAATATCCCGCTTCCGTGATCAGAATGACGACTATCCTATGACGCTCCGTGTAAGCGGCAACCAGCGCCAGGACATAGATGCGATGCGCAACATGCCCATAGTATACCGCGACATGGGAATGGGCGGAATCATACGCACTGTGCCGATCAGCGCCTTTGCCAACGTTTATTATTCTACCACATATGGTGGCATAAAACGTAAGAATGAAAAGAGATACATCAGCCTGTCGTCGAACGTGATCAGTGGCTTTAACCCCAATGAAGTTGTGGCTGCAGTGCAGAACGAGGTGAACAACTTTAAATCGCCATCAGGCATCATTGTAAAGATGGGTGGACAGCAGGAAGACCAGGCAGAAACGACCAGCTTCCTTGGGAAGGCCTTCGGTATTGCTATGGCACTTATCTTCCTTATCCTGATCTTGTTGTTCAATTCTATCAGTAAGACTGTGATCATATTGAGTGAGGTGGTTTTCAGTCTCTTCGGTGTGTTCCTGGGCATGGGCATTTTTAAGACGCCGTTCTCCATTGCCATCAGCGGCATTGGTATCGTAGCGCTGGCAGGTGTGGTGGTGAGAAATGGAATACTGCTCGTGGAATTCATGGACCTGATGCTGGCTGATGGTATGAGTGAGCTGGATGCGATCATAGAAGCAGGGCGTACCCGTATGACACCGGTATTGCTTACCGCGATCGCGGCGATACTCGGCTTGATACCGCTGGCTGTTGGTATGAACATAGATTTCGCATCGCTGTTCACTCACCTTAATCCGCACATATTCTTTGGCGGTGACAGCGCAGATTTCTGGGCGCCCCTTGCCTGGACCATGATCTACGGTCTTAGCTTTGCTACATTCCTCACACTCATTCTTGTGCCAGTAATGTGCCTGCTCAGCTTCAGATTCAAGGCATGGGTGAAGAGAACCTCGGACAGGGCAAAAGCGTCGATAGAAGGATAATTGAAATAGTAACGATAATGTGTTTGCATAGTTGTAGGCTAAAAGGTTGGATAGAGAGTACAAGGAATGATAGTACACCGGTAGAGGAGCATTAATGGAAAACTACAAACACAAGAAAGCCGCCCACAAGGCGGCTTTCGTATTGATGCATATTGGATGGCTTACTTTGCCTTTTTATACAGGCCCACAAGGTCTCCCGATGCGAGGATATGACCCTGCATCGCCTTTTCAAGGCCTGCTTTATCGGTGTTCTTATCAAGTGTCAATTTCGTGTCCAGTGCGTACACCATAAAGTGGTAATGATGAGTGCCGGTGGGCGGGCACATTCCTTTGTATCCATTTTGTTTCATGCCGTTATTTCCCTGGTCAGCTCCTTTGTAATTTTCAGGGATCTTACCGTCTAATGCCATGTTCCACATTACCCAGTGTGTAAATCCTCCGGGCATCGGTGCATCGGGGTCGTGGAGGATGAGCGCGAGGGATTTTGCGCCGGCAGGTATCTTGCCGATCTGCAATGCAGGACTTATGTCTGCCCCTTCACAGGAGTACTTAGCGGGAATCATGCCATCATTCTTAAAGACGGGGCTGGTGATATCCAGACTTGATTTGCCCGCAAACGATGATACGAGACCTACAATAACGAAAGCTGTCATCAATGTAAATAATGTACGCATAAAAAGATTTGTTTTAAGGTGAAAATGAGAATCAAATGTAACCAATATACGCAGAACGTGCGCGAGGTGCAACTCCCGGTGCCGTAAATGAAGAAGAGGTAACTGCCTGCGCAATCACCTCTTTTCGATTATTTTGATTATCAACTATTTATTCATTGTAGCCAGGAACTCTTCATTGCTCTTAGTGCCTCTCATCTGCTGCAGCAGGAAGTGCATGGCCTCATCCGTATTCATATCTGCGATATGGTTGCGGAGCAGCCACATCTTGTTCTGCACATCTTTATCCATCAGCAGGTCATCGCGGCGGGTGGAGGATGATGTGATGTCGATAGCAGGATAGATACGCTTGTTGGCGAGCTTGCGGTCCAGCTGCAACTCCATGTTGCCGGTACCCTTGAACTCTTCAAAGATCACTTCGTCCATCTTGGAGCCCGTATCAATGAGTGCTGTAGCGAGTATTGTGAGCGAACCACCGTTCTCTATTTTACGTGCTGCACCAAAGAACTGTTTTGGTTTCTGCATGGCGTTTGCTTCCACACCACCGCTCAGTACTTTACCGCTTGCTGGTGCTACTGTATTGTGCGCACGTGCCAGGCGGGTGATAGAGTCGAGGAGGATGACTACGTCGTGGCCAACTTCCACAAGCCTCTTTGCTTTCTGTAATGCTATGGTAGATACTTTCACGTGTTTATCAGCGGGCTCATCGAATGTAGAAGCGATAACCTCTGCGCGAACAGAGCGCTGCATATCCGTAACTTCCTCGGGGCGCTCATCTACGAGCACGATCATGAGGTAGCACTCGGGGTGATTCGCGGCGATCGCATTCGCCACTTCCTTAAGAAGCATGGTCTTACCCGTCTTAGGTTGCGCCACGATGAGGCCGCGCTGTCCCTTGCCTATGGGCGTAAACAGGTCCATGATACGGGTACTGTAGTTACCGCCGGTAGTGGTGAGGCTCAGCTTCTCAAACGGGAACAATGGAGTCAGGTAGTCGAAAGGTACGCGGTCGCGTATCTCGTCGGGATGCCTGCCGTTTATGGTTTCCACCTTCAGGAGTGCGAAATATTTTTCACCTTCTTTAGGCGGGCGAACATTGCCTTTCACGGTATCACCCGTTTTCAGGCCGAATAATTTTATCTGTGATGGTGATACGTATATATCATCGGGTGAGCTGAGGTAATTGTAATCACTGCTGCGCAGGAAGCCATAGCCATCGGGCATCATTTCCAGTACGCCTTCGCTGGCCACAATGCCTTCGAACTCGATGTTGAAATTGCTTTGTGGTTTCTCTTCGCGGCGGGGAGGCCTGTTGAAGGGCTGCCGTGGTTCGTTCTGTGGTTTTTCCGGCTCGGTTTCTGCAGACTGCTGGGGCGGCTGCACTTCCGGTGATTCGGTAGGCATGGTAATACCGTTGCCTCCATTCTCGTTGTTACCGCCCTGGGTGTTAACCGGCTTAGCAACAACAGGAGCAGGTTTCTGTTCTGCAACCGGAGCTTCTCTTTTTACTTCCTGCCTTTTATGTATTGGTAATTGATCCGACTCAACAGCCTTTGGCATTGCATCGGGTGCGTATTCTTCTTTAGGTTTGCGAAGGCGGCGTTTCTTATCACCGTTGTCGCCAGCTTCTTCTGCACGTGCCGTTGCGGCGGGTGCAGGAGCGGGGGATGGTGCAGGCGCAGGTGCAGGCGTTGCGGGAGCGGCTGCTATTGCAACATCTTCTTTGGGCTTGCGGCCGCGTTTCTTTTTAGGTTCTTCTTCAGTGCCTGCCTGGAGCTCCAGTATTTTATCTACCAGGGATTTTTTATCAAGTGAAGCGGCGTTCCGGATTTTTAGTGAGTCTGCTACGTCTATGAGCTCAGGAATGAGCATATCATTTAACTGCAAAATGTCGTAAGGCATGCTTATGTTTTTTCTGAATAATTATTTTTTAAAAATAAATATGCGCTTATCTTGAAATATCTATGATCTTATTGATAATGGGAACTTTCAGATAAACTGCGAAAGGCTGGAACAAATACTGTTTCCTTGCTGCAAGTTTACGACTGTTTTTGTAAATAGCGAAAAAAATTATTTTCTAACATGATAATTCTCAAAAGACCGTGCCATGACATCTATTGTTGCCGGCAACGGGGTATAGGCGAAGCCCGGAAAAGCATTTATAAGCTTCTGGTTATTATAAAAGGAGAACGAATTGGCATTACGGGCGGTTTCCCTTGTTACCAATGTATTTACCCCCAGGGTGCGCAGTAATGCACTTATCCGCCAGCCGATACTGGTCATCCAATCGCTTGCCGCAAAACGCGGCCTCTTCTTTTGCAATGCATCGGCCATTTGTGTAAGGATCTCCTTGTAGGAAAAGTTTCCGCTGCTTACGATGAAACGTTCGGCTTCTGTATTTGAATTCATGAGCGTGACCATGGCATTTACCACATCGGTGGCGGCGACCCATGAGGTCACTCCTTTCGAATAGAACGGGAATTCGCGGTACACCATTTTCATGAGCGCAGCAGACAGATCATGCCCGCTGGTGGCGCCAAGTATGATACCCGGATTTACGATGACTGCATTTAATCCTTCCCCCATACCGCGCCACACTTCCATTTCGGCGAGGTACTTGCTTAGCGCATAGGCTGAGTTGTACTTGCTGTCTTCCCACTCGGCTTCTTCGTCCATTTCTTTTTTAGGATCACCGGTTCTGCCAAGGGCGGCGATGGAGCTTACATGCACCAGCTTCCGGATGTCTTGTACCAGGGCCTGGTTCACCACGTTGACAGTGCTCTCCGGGTTGAAATGCAGCATGGCTTCTTTCTTCCGGGGATCGAATGAGACAATAGCGGCGCAATGATAAATATCTTCAATGCCCTGCATGGCTTCCTCCACCGCATAGACATCAAGGAGGTCGCACTGCATCCATGAGACGCCCTTTAATTGTTTCAACTCATCGGGCGGCGGGTGGTTATAATACAAGGCACGCACCTGCAACCCTTGTGCGGATAGATGCCGAACAAGATGCTGGCCGAGAAAGCCGCTGGCGCCTGTAATTAATGTCTTGATCAGGATCTGCTGGATTTAGGGATTTTCAGGATTGAAGATTTTGATAAACGATCTTCAGAGTGAAATATCACATTTTGTCAGAAAAAAGTTTTTCTCGATTTTTATTGATAATCAATTAGTTAGTTTGATAAAATATCACAAAAATATCACGAAAATATCACAGGGTTTTTATGTGCATCGTCCTGAAATAGGTATACGTTGGTTAGATAATCCTGATTTTGTGTTCTCTTTGCGACTAAAGCAGGGCTCTACGGC
>CAINOM010000445.1 GCA_903851455.1 uncultured Bacteroidota bacterium
AAAAGAAACAGGCTGCTCATTTCTGGGCAGCCTGTTTCTTTTAAAGATCTGGTTATTGCTAGATGATAGAAACATACAAATTTCCGGCAGGAACAATAGTCGTGCTGGCCAGAACCGAATAAGGCAGGTAGAAATAGCCATGATATCCCCAGCTTGTGTTCCATGAATTCTCTACAATGAAGTAGCCGCCGCCTGGAGCACTTGCCTGGTCTATATACCCGATTATCGGCGTAGCATGGCCACCCAATAACGATAAGCCGGAGATCAAAGCGCCTGAAGAAGTCAGTGGGTTATAAACAAACTTGGTAGGAGAGTAGCCTGCTATACCAAGACCTTCAAAATATTGGTAAGCGCTGTTATCATAAACGTTAAAGCCCATCATTACTGGCTTTTTGTTGTAGATCGCAGTTTTAACATCCAGAACACGGTTAGTAGAATTGATCACATAGTAGCCGTGGGTAGTAGTTCCGCTGCTGCCGGTTGTTCCCGACTGTGTGCCGATTTTAAAGGTTGGTGATTCTGCAATAGCACTGGCGCTTGGTGGCGTTGTGTATTGCGTAGATGTAGTTGTGCCTGTTGATGGATAAGCATAATAGTTCTCTTCGCAATCGCCCGAGAAAGTATAGGTTACACCAGATAATTTTTTGGTCAGCGTATGTCCTGAACCACTGTTACTGGATAAGCCTTGCAGCACTTCTGGTATGTTCACCATATTGGCGCCAGGATCCGATGTTATTGCTTGTCCGTTTATAACGCAGCGTTCTACGTAGTATATAAACAATGGACTAAGTTCGCCAGTCGTTCCGAATAATGCGGTACCGCTGAACTGGGTGCTTACAGCAGTTGTCAGGCCATGTGCCGAATCAAGCGACGTTGAAGTCACTGGCAAGGTCACAGTCTTGTAATAGTTAAGTATCTCATTAGATTCTGCACCGCAAAAACCGGTACAGCATCCTATCTGGCCCTGGTCCCGCACATACGGAGACGCCAGCAGGAAGCTCGTTGGTAAGGTCGCGCTGGGCAATCCCGTCACTTTAGCATCCTTGTTAAATATATCTGCCGAGAAAACAGGAACGAAACTCCACTGATCCGCTGTCATCGGATTCAAACCATACGTATGCACGGTAACAGCCGTGGTGCTATCCGGACTTGGGCTGGATTGTTTTTTACATCCGTAGAACGCAAATGACGCGGCGGCAATGATCACCACTCTTTTAAATAACTTTCTTTTCATACTGTTTATTTTTTGTGTTTTATAAATTTCTTTGAAATAGTAAATCAAATTTCTTACCAAATTATTGTTTTTTCACAAATCTGCCAAACATTGGGGTGAAACGACTGATTTTAAACGTGGATGCCAAAGGCTCCGGATGTGAACCTGCCCATAGCCTAATAATTAGATTACTAAAGCCTTCTTGTGTGGTGTGAAAAAATATATGAAATTCGGGGCAGGCAGAATAATATGCCCCTGCTGCATTGTCGCCGGGACACTTTCCTTTTACTTGTTTGCAACGGATCACGGCAATTCGGTCATGCGGCAATCACGGCAGATTTCAGATCACTTAGCATTTGCAGCAGCACCTGCTCTTCTGCGCTGAGGTCTATGCTGTCGGTGCTCTTTGTCTGCTCAAGGCTCACAAAATATTTCTCGATCGTCCTGTTTGAATAATGATCCAGGATCATTGGGTGAACATAGTATTTCCGGCACACATTCCGTGTGTTCCCCAGCCTTTTTGCCACAAGGTCCAGCGCGTCGCCTATTTTCTTTTTTGTTTCAGTCTCCGTGTCGCAGCACCCCAGTTCTCGGAATGCTTGTATGGCATAAGTTGTGCCCGCCCACGTCCTGAAGTCTTTTGAAGTGAAGTGTGCACCTGATATCTCTTTTATATACTCATTCACCATGCCTGAGTCAACAGGTTTCCTTTCGCCCTGCCCGTCATAATATTGAAAGAGTTCCTGCCCCGGTATATCCCTGCATTGCTTCACTATTCCGGCAAGGCGCTTACTGCGCAGCTGTATATCATGGTACACACCTTTCTTTCCCTTAAACGAAAACTTTAGCTCGTTGCCCGTGATCTTTACATGCTTGTCTTTCAATGTCGTTAGTCCAAAAGAGCCATACAGTTTTTCGTATTCATTACTCCCTATCCTTATGCACGTACACTGCATAAGAGAAACGATCGTCGCCAGTACTTTATTTAGCGGCAATCCGGGCAGCGCCATGTCTTTTTGAATACGTTGCTTGATCGCCGGCAGCGCAGTCCCGAAATCCAGCAGGTGAGAGAACTTAGTGAGGTTTCTGAGGCTATTCCACAGCGGGTGATAGCGGTATTGTTTTCTGTTCTTTACATCAACGCCCGTTGCCTGCAGATGTCCGTTAGCATGCCTGCATATCCATACATTGGTCCACGCTGGTGGTATCGCCAGTTTCTTTATTCTGGTCAGTGTATCGTCGTCGGTTATTTCCTTGTCGTTCAGCAAATAGGCGAATACGCCATCTTTATCTGTTCGTGCTATGCCGCGCTCCGTGTCATAGACATACTTCAGGTTGGCGGCCGCGGCTGTTGCCGCATTATCTGTGCTGGTTAGCTTTCTTAGCTTACTTGTCCTTATTTTGATGGGATGCGCTGCGTTCATAAATAAACAATTAAGCCTAGCATTGCTAAAAACTGTGCCGGCGCTTCCTTATCATTTCTTTAACGCCCATGGGAACGGTTTTTTAAACTCATACTGTGGAAATGTTTTGTGAACTAAAATAGAACGGCTATGAAAAAGATAATGATAGCGCTGGTAATACTCGGGTCGACTTACCTAGGCGCTCAGGCTCAGACAAACAAATGTGTATGCCACTCGTCAAAAACAGTTGCAGTACATAAGGTGCATAAAGTTGCCCATGTTACGCGGCCGCAAACCAACCTCGTATCCGAAACCCGCACCTACCAGGTGTGTCGCAATGAGGGAGGGTATTACACTTGTTGCCTGTATAAAAATATAACTACAAAACCTGTAAGCGAAAATCCACTTGCCGTTAAGTAGTATACTTCTCTGAAAACTAAAAAAAATAAGAAAATGAAAAAGATAATAATGGCGCTGGCAATTGCCGCATTTGCGTATTCCGGCGCGGAAGCACAGGTTTGTAAAACACAATCGGTTGTAAAACATAGGTCAGTAGTAAAAAGCAATTATTCAGCGGTAAAACAGGTGAACACACCTCCTCTCGAAACGCAGAAAATGGTGCAGCAGTCATGTCAGGTAGTACCCTTCGATGTATGTACGATAAACCCCGACAGGAGATCCGTTACTTGTGTTAAGACCGTCGATCCCGAAGCAACAGATCCTGCACTCAGCATGGAAGAGTTGAAAACGTACGGGGAGACCGGCGATGTACCCACTCCCGGTCAGGCTAAACCATCCGGTGTAGAAACTATAGTGTTGAAGGGACAGGAAAAGGGAGACTATTGCAAAAGGAACGAAGCCAATGATGCAACTATTTGCTATCACAATGGTGACGCATTACTCACCCGTGATGAGCAGGGTTTCTATCATTACAAATAATGTTTCCCCAATTCAGGGAAAAACTAAGACCACTTCCTCGGGAGTGGTTTTTTTATGAGATATACAAACACAATGTGGGGAGGCTCGTAGGGACTTATGACTGCGCCATGATTACTTTAACGAATCCCAGCCAAAAACGGCACAATTTGTGCACTACCTGCCTTATGAAGGTGAAAGTGATCCTCGTAGTACTGATGGCAGTATGTTTATCATCCTGCGCCACCCGCCGGCATAGCGGTTGCCGCGATAAGCATCACTACGGGATGGATGATACCCGCTATTTCTAGCGCAGATCGCATGGCTTTTAGCGACAATTCAAACGGAAGTTGCAGTAAGAAATATTCATGTAATAAAGTGGAGGTAAATGCTTTCCATTCTTGGATCTATTTTGCCATTCCATCGTTATCCATTCACCAAAACACAATCCTGAAAATCCTTCAATCCTAAAATCCTGATCAAAAA
>CAINOM010000446.1 GCA_903851455.1 uncultured Bacteroidota bacterium
ATGTTTACATTTATATTGCTTTATTGTTTATTTATTCCAAAGCCTAACTTCATAATTTCAAGTGTTCCCCTTTAGGGGCTGGGGGTTAGTCAAGGTGCACATCAACATTCACATTCATGCCGGGGCGAAGATTCTTTACAAGAGGGTCAGTGCCGGTAAATTCTATTCTCACGGGCAGGCGCTGTACCACCTTTACGAAGTTGCCAGACGCATTATCGGGAGGTAACAAAGCAAAGCGTGAGCCGGTAGCCGGGGAGAAGGAAGACAGCTTGGCGTCAAAATCATGGCCGGGCCATGCATCAACATGTATGGTCACCTTCTGGCCTTCACGCATTTTCTCTAATTGAGTTTCTTTGAAGTTACCTACTACCCATGGATTAGTATCCAGCACTACATTAAACAATCCTTGTCCTGTCTGAAGGAACTGCCCTATCTGCACGTTTACTTTAGATATAGTGCCATCTTCCGGCGCTACAATAACTGTGTAAGAAAGGTTGAGCATTGCATTGTCCAACTCGGCCTGGCGCTGCTGTATGGTAGCGTTGGCCACGCTAACCTGCTGGGTTGTAGCGTTGCTCTGTGAGTTTGCGGCGCTTGTCTGGCGCGATGCAGCATTCTTCTGGTCCTGCAATACCTGTAGCTGGCGCTCTGCAGACTGCTTTGCCGCTTCTGCCTGCTCAAATTGCTGCTGTGTGATCGTATGGTCCTTGATCAGGTTGGCATAACGGTCATAGTCCTGGCTGGCGCGGCGCAAGGTTACTTTTGCAGCCTCTATCTGTGCATCTGCAGTAGATACGTTCGCTTCATAAGTAGCTACGTTCGCACGTGATGCACTGGTGTTCGCATTTACAACGTTAAGGTTGCTCTTTGCGGCAGCAAGCGCAGCCTTGGCCTGCTCTACCATTATCTGCTCGCTGCGATTATCAAGCACTACAAGCGTATCTCCTTTCTTTACCCTCTGGTTGTCTTTTACATGCACCTCGGTTACATACCCGGATATACGAGGTATAACGGGGCTGATGTTTGCCTCTATCTGCGCATCGTCGGTTTCTTCGTGATGTTGGCCGTGGATGTACTTGATGGCGCCAAATGTGCCACCACCAAGAACTAGTACGATAAGGGCGATCATAAAGCCTTTACTCTTTTTCTTGGGCGCTTCAGGTTGCTGTGCGTGTGCTGGTTTTCCTTCGTTATGCTGTGACATGTTTCTGTAATTTTATAAATGATCGTTGCTTGTTTATTTGATTGATTGATTCCTTATAACGAGATGTTTGGTATGTTATAAATCATCGTTGTTTGTTTCCTGGTTGGTATTGATCTGTTTTTTTTATTTGGATATAGTTAGTACTCCTGCTGTTTGCTGCAATTTCTTGTAAGCCACCAGCGCATCTGCTTTCGACAGCAGGCTGCTAAGTTGCGCCTGAAGTTGCGCTACATCTGCTTCCAACAGATCGGTTGTCGTCACCAGGTTATTGTCATATTTGTTCTTGGTGATACGATAGTTTTCTACCGCCTGGTCCTTTGCCTTGCGGTATACTTCTATTTTTTTGAGGCTGAGCAGGTAGTTCTGATAAGACTGCGTCACTTCCAGGCGCACCCTGTCTGATAACAGGCCTTCATTGGCTTGTATCTCATTGAGTCTCGCCTTAGCCTGCGCCACTTTCGCTCCGGTCTTCCACAGTGCGCCGAAGTTGTATTGCAGGCCAACACCTACATTTAATGCATCGGAAATCGTAAGCAGGTTAGGAATATCTGCAGCTATCAGGCCGCCGGTTATTGCAAGTCCAGGATAATATTCACCCTTTGTAGCCTTTATTGCGGTGGCCGCAGCTTTTTCGCGGTAGGAGAGTGCATTGATGTCCTTTCGGTTCTGGTGGGCTGTTTCTTCCCACTGTACGAGGCTTCCGGGATCTGCGAGATGAAAGCCGGACGTATCCGGGCTCACTTCAGTACCTTCCGGCAGGCCAAGCATTAAATTTACATTCGTATAAGTGATCTGCAGATCATTTTCTGCCTCGAGCAAAGTAAGTTCTACATTAGACTCCTGCAGCTGAACTTTTAAGAGATCATTGCGCGCTACCAGGCCGTTCTTTTCAAGGTTTGAAAAGTCGGTTACCCGTTGCTGTTGCTGCTTCAGATTTTCCTTAACCAGGCCCACATATTCTCTCGCCTTGAAAAGCGCGCTGAATGCGTTGGCCGTGTTCATGATCACTTCTTCTTTATCATTTTCCACGTCAAGTTTTGCAGCCTGTTCCAGGTACTTTGCGGATTCTACGCCATACTTGATGCGAAGGCCGGAGAATACGGGTATGGAACCATTCAGGATCGCGTAGGCTGCCTGGTTTACCTTTATAGGTGCTCCGCCGCCGGATGAGCCACTGCCCAGTTTTACTTTCAGGTCTACCGTGGGGCTATTGAGGCGCATATAAGCGCCGGTTGTTTTCACATCGGGTAGGTGATTGTTCCACATTTCACGGGCATATCCCACGGCCTGGTCTACTTTGGCGTTGTCTACTTTTAACTGGCCGCTGTTCTTAAGGCTCATGTCTATGGCCTGGTCCAGCGTTAGTGTCCTGGTGTTCTGAGCATTCGCAGCGATGGCTACCAGCATTGCCAAAGATGCTACACCTGATCTTAGATATATTTTAGCCTTCATTTGTCAGTATTACTTTAAATAAGTGTTTTAAATGTGCGCTTAACTTTTTTCTCATGTGCTTCTGGAACTCTATCTCTTCAACATGCTCCATATTATTTATTTCCCGGTAAAAACGCTGTGATGTGATGAGTTGTGAAACTGTGCCCACCATAGTGGTCATCATCAGCATCACATCTATGTTTTTTTTGAACTCACCGCTTTTTTGCCTAACCAATAACATGACCACACCCGAACGCCCACCGCTGAAGTCTATCGAAGTCTCCGGCACCTACAAACTGAAGCTCATCAAGCCGAAGTTTGAGAAGGTCAAACAGTATGACGATGGAACCACCTCGTGCCGC
>CAINOM010000447.1 GCA_903851455.1 uncultured Bacteroidota bacterium
GCCTTTTGCAAGGTCGGCATCCGCTTTCTGTGCCTGCTTCATTGCAACGTCTTCCGTGATCTCAATCACGCAATGGAGTGTATTGCCGTATTGCTTCAATCGGTCGATATAGAACTTTGTAAGCGCTACCGAAGTGATTTTCTTGTTTTTAATGAGTGATGCCAGCTGAGGGATTGAATAGAAAGCGAGATTGTTCTTGTTTTTTGGTAGTGTTAAATTAGCCGGAATATTCCATTTTATGGGCTGCTGTGCGGCGCTGAAATGCATGCCCGGCAGAACAGGATCAAATGCAAGCGACATAGGCACGTCGTTTGGCAGCGCGTGGCTGTGCAGGTATTTATAGTAGTCCAACTCATGATTTATTGCTCCTGCCATGGAGTCTCTCTTGCCGGCAGTGAATTGCAGGTCATACATTTTTTCGGCTACGGCTATCTGCGGCGCCTTAATAGAATCTTGTGCCAGGAGGAGAGACGAGGTGAAAGCAAAAGCGGCAGTAACGCATATCTTTTTCATAGCCAAACATTAATTTGACCAAAAGTAGCGTGCATCTGCTTAAAAATGTAATGTACTATTGCTCCACGACGAACTTTCCGGTGTATTCGGTATGGTCTTTACAGGTGATGCGGAAATGATATTGCCCCGGCTGAAAATATTCTTTACCAAGAACTATGTCCTTCGCCAGCACATTGTTCTTTGTATAAGCAACGCGCCCGTCCTTTGCGTAAACACTAATGTTCACGATCGTATTCGCTTCTGCTTCGGGAAGCAGAACAATCGCTGACTGGTCTCTAATCGGGTTAGGGTAGAGGCGCGGCTGCTGTGCATTTGTGGTGGCGACATGAGCAGATATCGTATTGTCCATTTCCATGTAGTAAAGGTCTCCGGCATCGTCGCCATACTTAGCTGCAGCGCCGGCTACGAGGTAGCTGTTGTTGCCCTGCAGGGAAATGGTGTATGCGGATGAATTTGTACCACCTGCAAGCTGGTCGGTCAACTTATTGCCGTTGCCATCTGTTGTGAGTATGTAAACGTTGCTGGTAGTAGGTGTTACAAAATTGCTTCCTGTGAGCATGAAATTACCGGTAGGCAGCTGAGCAACATCATGAAGAAGTATACTTGCTGACGGATCGCTGAAGGTCTTTCTCCACTGTTCGTTGCCATTTGCATCGAGCTTTACGATCATGCCGTCTGTCTTTCCGCCGGGCGTAGCTGTTGTGTAGCCTGCGAGTAAGAAGCCGTTGTCTGCTGTCGGGAGTATTTTATAGAAACGCGTGTCGCCGCCATTTTGATAAAGCCTTGTCCACAGCGTATCTCCTGTGCTGTTGAGCCTCATCAGCCAGCCGTCGGCCTCACCGGCTCCGCGACTGCTGGTCCAGCAGGCTGCGAGGAAACCACCATCTGCCATGCTGGCTATGGAATAACATTCCTCAACACCCGAGCCTGCATATACTTTTGTCCAGGCGGTATCGCCGGCGCTGTTTGTTTTTATGAAGTAAACATGCCTGTTCATGCTAATGCCCGTATTGCCATAGCTGGCGGTCATGCCACCTATTACAAAGCTTCCGTCCAGCAGTTCTACCACGCTTTCACTGATATCGTCTGAATCGCCGCCGTAGGTTTTGATCCACATATTGTTGCCGTACTGATCCAGTTTGAGCAGGAAGGCATCACAATCCTGTGCGCCGAAGTCCTGCGTATGGCCTGATACCATGTAATTGCCATCAGCGGTTTGCATTACGAAGTTGCCACCCTCCAGGTACGGGCCACCAAAGGTGCGTGACCATGTAGTGTCGCCATGAGCGGATACCTTTATTACTACGATATCACCATTTGAGTCCACCATGCTTTGGGTGAGGCCGGTGATGATGTAGCCTCCGTCGTTGGTTGCTGCAGACGAATAGGCTACATCGAGGCGTTGCCTGCCATAGTGGCCTTCATCGGTTTGCTGTGCGAAAAGTGGATGGGAATAAACAAAAGCTAATGCGACAAATAGTACAAATGATCGTTTCATTGTTTCTATTATTAAGGTTTTTGGGTAGGTGAAGTTACGGATAAAACGGCAGATGTATTAAAATATTGTGTATGGACTACTGTAAAATAAATTTTGCGCAATCAAATGTTTGCGCATATATTTGCAATCAGGTAATTGCGCAATTCAATTTTATGGAAACCAGGAGAGATGTTTTTCAGGCGATCGCCGATCCGACGAGGCGAAATATAATCGGGTTGATCGCTAAAAGCCCGATGACGCCAAATGCGGTTGCAGATAGCTTTAGTGTCAGCCGGCAGGCTGTTTCTAATCATATTAAGATCCTCACCGAATGTGGACTGCTATCTGTGGATGTAAAGGGACGGGAATACTATTATTCTATTGAGCCAAAGAAACTGGCTGTGGTATATGACTGGCTGGGGCAGTTCAAAGAATTGTGGGAGGGAAGAATGGACGCAATGGAAGAACTGCTTGGTGAGTTGCAAACGAAATCTAAAAAGCAAGCAAAACTAAAACGATCAAATAACTAACAATTAAAAACAGAAAATATGAACGCAATGTATCCATGCCTGTGGTTTGACGGACATGCCAAAGCAGCAGCAGAATTTTACTGCACGATCTTCCCAAATTCAAAAATAACCAGCGACTCTGGGATGGTCGTAAATTTTGAACTGAACGGGTATTCCTTTATGGGGTTAAACGGCGGCAATAACTTTCAGTTTAACGAGGCGGTTTCGTTTGTGATCCCTTGTAAGGACCAGGAAGAGATAGATCACTACTGGAACAGCCTGACGGCAGATGGCGGCAAAGAAAGTATGTGTGGCTGGTGCAAGGATAAGTTTGGATTATCGTGGCAGGTTGTGCCGGCTATTTTAGGCGAACTGATGTCGCAACCCGGAAAAGGACAAAGGGTTGTCCAGGCATTTATGAAAATGAAGAAATTTGACATTGAGGCGCTGAAGAACGCTTAGCGGGTGTGGACACAAATAAAACAGAGTCATGGCAAAGCAAGTAGTAGTTACGCGAATATTTAACGCATCCGTCGAGTTGGTGTGGAGCCTTTGGGTTGATCCTGAGCTGGTGAAGCGCTGGTGGGGACCTAAACATTTTACATCCCCGGTTGCCAGAATTGATTTTCGAGAAGGCGGCAGATCCATTGTAAGTATGAGAGCCCCGAAGGAAATGGGCAACCAGGAATTTTATTCCATCTGGGACTATGTGAAAATCGACCTACTGACAACGATTGAATTTATACAAAACTTAGC
>CAINOM010000448.1 GCA_903851455.1 uncultured Bacteroidota bacterium
ATGCTTCTTTCCTTTCTTTTTCTTAATATTTAGCTTTTGCGTATTTATATTCTATGTATGCTTTAGCACTTGCAGCTTTTTCTATTTACCAAATATTTAGCTGATAATTAATGATTTACGCTGTTTCTTATATTTTATGTAATAGATGTAGGTACATAGATGACGTCTGCCAAATTCATCATTTACACATCGTCTATCTCCACATCTACGTCATCCCTGATCAGTTCATAGCGCTTCGCAAAATTACACCAGTGGCAGGTCTCTTTTCCGCAGCCGCGGTCAAACTCATGATTCATGATGCGGCTGTAGCTGTCTTTTACCTGCCCGCGCACTATCTCCTCGTCTTGCGCAAAAACAGGTACCACGATTTGCTTGTATTCGCCGCGCTTGTTCTTCTGCACAAAGTCGAACATGCCTACAGTTACCTTCCAGTGCTTCTCTTCGTAGTTCTCAAGCAGCAGTTTATAAAAAACCATCTGCCGCCAGTAGTCGCCACCCAGTGGTTCCTTTTCATTTGGTGGCGCAGTCATTGGTGTTGCCGACTTATCGGGATCGCCGGTTTTATAATCCACCACCTTGCAAGTACCGCCCGTCATTTCTATCTTATCTATTTTGCCGGTCACCGGCACACCGTCCAGCATGTAGCGCGGCACCTTAAACTCTATCTCTACATCTTTGGAGAATGTGTTGATATAATGATCGTAATACTCGGATAGCAGCGTATGCCCCTGCTCTTTTCTCCGGTCGAACTGAACCGTAGTGAAAGAAGAAGCCTCCGAATACAAAGCAGAGTTGAACGCACCAAGTACGTGATCTTTATCGGGGAACTCGCCCTTGTTTTCTTTCATGTCCCGGAACATGCGCTCCAGTGCATAGTGCACCGCACTACCGAAGGCCAGCGCATCGTTTTTCTGGAAGGGTACTTTAAGTATTGTTTCATAATAGAATGCTAGCGGGCAATGCAGGAATTTAGATAATGCCGTATAGCTCATGATGAACTGTTTCAACACCCGCTCTATCCACTCTGCGTTGGCTATTTTGATGCGCACTTCCGGCACCGGCTGCAGCGCCCATTCTATATGTTTTACCAGGTCCTCTGCGGCAACGTTTTGTTGCTGCCTTTCCTCTACTGTACTTATCTCATCTATAAACGCCGATGTCTCCAGCGCCTTGCCTGCGTTATCATTCAGCGCATAAGAAACCTGGAGGTGCTTTTTTGCCCGGGTAAGCGCCACATAAAATAACCGGCGGGCTACCTCTACTTTATAGCTTTTTTCCGCATCTTCATCAGTAGCGGTTATCGTATCGGGCATACGGTATTCGTTGCCCCCTCCCCTCTTGCCTTCCCAGAAATTCTTGGTGCAGCCGATCAGGAATACATATTCAAACTCATTGCCCTTGGCGCTGTGCGTAGTATAAAAATGAACGCCGTTCTCATTTTGGATAACGCGCTGCAACGGCACCGCGATATTTTCATCGTTCATCCGGCTCACCATCTGCAGCAGCTCTGCCGGTTTTATCTTCTGGTTGCGCGCAAACGTTTCCTTTACAAACTCAAAGAACGTATACAAGGCCTGTATGTTCCATACATGATCTGTCGTTCTCACCAGGTGCGCCACCATGCCGCTCTCATGCACTATCTTTTCTATAAGCAGTGGCAATGGCAGGCTCAGTTGCTGCCGCTCCCAATTATCAAGATTATGTCCCAGCCGCTGCAGTGCCTTCGCCGATTTCAGGTCCAGCGATTCTATCAGCAGCGGATTGGACAAAAGCAGCCGCCACTTTATAGGGCCTCTCTCTTTCCTGTTGTTGCTGATGTAAAGCGAGAGCAGTGCAATATCCGTTGGCTCTATGCCATAATACGGTGCATGCATTAACTCAAACAATACAGCCTCGCCCTCAAATGTTTTCTTCCGCTCCTCATCCAGGTAGCGCAGCACATTAAGTATCTGCTGCGTAAGCGGAAGCTCCAGTACGTTTACAGGTTTCTTAATATTGTAAGGAATGCCCTTGCGCTCCATCAGCGCTATAATGTTTTCCGCCTGCTTATGCTGTGCATAGAGTATGGCCACTTCGCTCAGCGGCTTCCCTTCCTTTTGCATCTGCTCTATCTGCATCACCAGGTCGGCCTCTTCCTGCAGTACATTGTTATATACCTTCACTACCGGTGTCACATTTTCTTTACCATCTGCAAATCTCGGCGCAGATGATACGATGTTTTTATCCAGCTCCAGCTCAGCCAGCTGGTTGATGAGCCGCTTCTTATTATTCTGTATAGCCGCCATCGCCTTGTCCAGTATGGCCTGCGAGGAGCGGTAATTGTGCGGAAGCACTATTATTTTTATGTGCTCTTTGTATCTTTCATAGAACTCCACAATGTTGCGTATCCGTGCCCCCTGGAATTCATAGATGCTCTGGTCATCATCACCCACCACAAAAATGTTAGGATCATCCCAATAGGAGCAGAGATAATTGATGAGCTCATTCTGTGCACCATTCGTATCCTGGAACTCATCCGCCAGTATGAACTGGTAGCGCTCCTGGTAACTTTGCAGCAGTGCGGGGTTAGTACTAAACGCATCCAGCACCCATAATATCATATCGTTGAAGTCATACCTGCCGGTCTCCTTCATCATCGCCTCATACTTATCAAACAACAGCGCTGCTGCGCGGGTGGCTTCCATCTTGCGGACCTCTTCTTCCAGCAGCTTGTCTTTCAGGTCCCCCTTTTTATATCCCTTGCCATTTCTTTGATAGATATATTCTTCACGGCTGGGAAGATCCGCGATATAGGCATCGATCGATGTGGATATGAACTCCGGTGTCAGGTGCTCCCGCTTCATTACTTCAAACAGGCGGTTCAGCTTGCCTGCGTCAAAGTATATATTGCCGCTGAGTTTTCGCAGTGTATGGCCGGATGGCAGTTCTTCCAGCATTTTATAGAGCAGCTCGGTACGCTCCAGGTCACTGATGGGTTGCAGTGTTCGCTGGCTGAAGTACTCACTATTGTTCTGTATAACATTGTTGCAAAAACCGTGGAAGGTATAGATGTTCACCTTGTGTGCCGCCGGACCAGTTATCTGCACCAGCCTCCGCCGCATGGAGTTGGTAGCTTCATCGGTATAAGTAAGGCATAGTATCTCGTGTGGCTGCACCTGTGCCTCGCTCAGCAGCAGGTTAGCTATTCGCATCGAGAGCACCTCGGTTTTTCCGGTGCCGGGCCCCGCTATCACCATCACTGCACCATAGATCGTATCTACGGCTTCTTTCTGCCGGTCATTAAGTGTTTTATAGCGCTCCTGGAAAAGGTCTTCATTGACGGTCATAATAGAATGAAGTTATGAAACACAACCCACCTATAAAAATGTGCAGTTTTAACCGATCGTTCGATGCCCTTATCAGCGTTAGGTCGATTGTATAAGGTAAGTAACCAATGAAATACTAATGAAAAGGATCAGCACCGTTAGCATAGTGATAAGCAAGGTGGAGGATTTGTACGAGTTGCTGTCGAGCTGCTTTTTTATGCGGGTGTACCTCGCATAAGATAAGATGGTTGTTACAGCTCCCACTCCGACAAGAAGAATACCTATGAAGGATGAATAGCCGTGTTGGTGAATGACCACATCCTTACCTAGTAACAGCGCAATTTGTTTTATGAAGAGTGTGAACTTTACTACCACAAATCCAAAGGCCATAATTCCTATGCTGGTTCTTATCCAGGCCAGGAATGTGCGTTCATTTGCGAGATGATCGCTGACCTTTGCGTTTCCCGGGTTTTCTGAGTCCATATGCTGACTTTATTTTCCGGACGTTAATGCAGTCGGAGATTATTGACTAGTTCAATAAAATTTGTGCCATTAAAGTTTTGCAGGACATATTTGTTACAGCTTGGTCTCCTTCAATAACTGATCTTCTTCTATCAGGCCGTTGTGGTTCCAGATCAGTTTTCCGTCCTGGTAGAGTTCCAGGTAAGGGATGGCCGTGATATTTTTTTGCTTCATCAGTTCTTTATTATCATCGGCATCTACTTTCACCAGCGCCAGCTTGCCCTTCTTTTTTTCTGCAGAGGCCTCCAGCATAGGCAGCATCTTTTTGCAGGGCTCACACCATTTTGCATTATAGTCTACCAGCACATATTTTGCACCTGCGGTCAGCTTATCGAGATCAGCTGCCGTCATGCCGGGCAACTTTGCGGGCGCGCTGCCGTTGTCCAGTGGTTTGCCCGCGCCATTCCATTTCATAATGCCGCCTTCCATATTGTACACAGCCGCAAATCCCATGTCCTGCATTTTGCTTGCCGCCTTACCGCTACGACCACCGGATAAGCAATATACAAGCACCGGCCTGCTCTTATCCAGCTTCGCTATTTGTTTTTCAAATTCGTCTGAGTTGTAATTAATATTTACCGCATTTTTCAAATGCCCCTGCGCATATTCTTCTGGCGTACGCACATCCACCAGCTGTGCATTCGTATTACCGAGTTTACTTTCAAAATCACTTACCGAAATATTTTCTCTGATCGTTCCCTTCGAACTGCCGGAACTCTGGCACGACGCCATATTGACCAGTGAAGCAAGGAAAACTATAAAAGCTGTCTTTTTCATAAAGCTGCTGTCTGAAGGTTTTGTGTGCTGATCAATTGTGTTTCTATTACGCAGTCATTCCATAGCCTGTAGCCGCCGGAAAGATTAAGCACATTGCGGTACCCGTTTTGCGCCAGCGTTCTTTGTGCCAGGTAGCCTCGCAGGCCAGCCTCGCAGTAAATGTAGATGTTTTTGTCCTGTGCTATTTCGCCCAACCTGTCTCGCAATTCGTCTACCGGTATGTTGATAGCGTTTGAGATGTTTCCATCATTGAATTCTTTTTCGGTTCGTACATCTATGAGGAGATCATCGTCCTTTATTTTATCGAATTCATTCCAGTAGAAGACGTTCAGCCTCTTCTGCAAAATATTCTCTGCAACAAATCCGGCCATGTTCACCGGGTCCTTGGCCGATGAGTACGGTGGTGCATATGCATGCTCAAACTCTGCAAGGTCGTAAATACTGCCACCTCTTTTGATAATGGATGAGAGTATGTCCAGTCGCTTGTCAGCCCCATCATAGCCGGCCACCTGTGCACCCAGCAATATTCCTTCCGGTGAAAAAGCGATCTGTATCCTCATTTGCTGTGAACCGGGATAGTAACCCGCATGCGAGCCGCCGTGAGTAGTGGATACAACATGTTCTATGCCTGCGGCCAATAGATGCTTTGATGCCACGCCTGCCGTGCCCACCGTCATGTCAAATACTTTTACGATCGCGGTATTTATGGACCCGTTGTATTTCTGCACATTTCCCATCACTATGTTATTAGCACATATACGCCCCTGCTTGTTGGCAGGCCCGGCCAGGTAGGTAATCATAGACCGGCCGGTGATGGGGTTATTAAACTCTATGGCATCGCCCACCGCATAAATATCCGGGTCGGAAGTCTGGAGGTATTCATTTACATAAATGCCTTTTGCGTCGCCAAGTTTTAGTCCGGCAGTTGCCGCCAGCCTCGTGTCTGGCCGCACACCTATCGACAGTATCACTACATCTGCATCGATCTCTTCCTCACCTTTCAGCAATACCTTTATCCCGGTATCCGTCCGATCAAAACCCGTCACTGCAGTATTCAGCAATAGTTTCACTCCTTTTGATCGGATGTGCTGCTGCACCATTGCAGCTACGGGGAAATCTACTGGCGCCATCACCTGTGTACCCATTTCAATGATCGTCACGTCCATACCCACATGTTTCAGGTTCTCCGCCATTTCCAACCCTATAAAGCCCCCGCCGATCACCACTGCTTTTCCGCTCTTGTTTTTTTCTACGTATGCTTTTATGTAGTCTGTATCCGCAACATTCCGCAGTGTAAAAATGCCTTCACTGGCTATACCGGGAAGCGGCGGCCGCAGTGGCTCGGCGCCGGGAGATAACACAAGCTTGTCATAGCGCTCTTCATACACCTCGCCAGTGATCTGGTTCTTCGCGCTAATGGTTTTCCTTGCGGGATCTATGGCTGTGACTTCTGTCTTTATGCGAACATCAATATTGAATCGCTCGTTGAACGATGCAGCGGTTTGTACGAACAATTTATCTCTTTCCTTGATCACCTCACCGATGTAATAAGGCAGACCGCAATTGGCATAAGAAATGTAATCGCCTTTTTCAAAGATCACGATCTCCGCGTGCTCATCCATTCTTCGCAGCCTGGCAGCCGTACTGGCGCCTCCGGCCACTGCACCCACAATTATATATTTCATCTTAGCTTTTATATTGGTCTATGATATTTTTCAGATGGTTGGCCGCAACTACCCCCGACTGCCGCCACAATACTTTCCCGGCTTTAAACAAAATCAGTGTGGGCACGCCCGATATGTTGTAGGATCCGGCCAGCGCAGGGTTCTTATCTACATCTACTTTCAGGATCGTGGCATCTTCACCAATAGCGTCTTTCAGTTGTTTAAGTATCGGCGCCATCATTTTGCATGGCCCGCACCAAGCCGCCGAAAAGTCTACCAACACAGGCTTGCTATTATTTATTACTTCCGAAAATGCTTTCGTTTCCATAGCGCTCTACTTTATTTCTTCGTATTCTGCTTCTTGCTCGTTTATGGTATTTGTGCTGCGCCTGGTCGCAGGTGGTGCATAGCAACCCTGTGTGCCGCAGCAACCAGTATCTGTCACCGCCTGGTACAGGAAGAAGATGCTGAACAATCCCATGGCCCAGTCCTTGCTTTGCACGCCCATAACAATGAGCATGATGCCTATTCCCAACCGCATGACGCGCACCAGGTGCCAGTTCGTAAACAGGCGCTGTTTTAGTGAGTTCATTTCTCGAATTTTTTAAGGTTATACCAGCTGCCGCCATTGTGCACTTCGGTAAACCCGTTTGATTTCAGCATCGCCTTTGCAGAGCTGCTCCGCATACCCGATGCACAGCAGGTGATCACCGGCTTGTCTTTTTTCAGTTTCGACATCTGGCTGCCGAGTGCTGCCAATGGAATATTCAGCGATCCTTTTATGTGGCCGGACGCATACTCTCCGCTGGTGCGCACGTCTACAATAGTTGCTCCATTCGCGATCAGTGCGCCAAGGTCCACCGCGGGACCCACTCCAAACAGTTTTTTCAGTGTTGCTATCATTTTAGTTGTTTTTATAGTAGTTCACATTTGTCCATGATCCGCCGTTGATGCATGGTATTCCATTTTGCCCGAGGAAGGTTGTTGCCTGCCCGCTGCGCCCGCCTGATGCACAGCACAATATTACCTGGCCCATATTTTTAAGTTCATCCAGGTGCTGCGGTATTTCATTAAGCGGTATGTTGATGCTTTCGGGTACATGCCCGCCCATGAATTCTTCCCGGCTTCGTACATCTACGATCTTCGTTTTTCCTGATTTTAACCATTCTGATAGTCCCGACATCTTCTTAGTGTTTAGTTGTTATCGATTGTTTTGGTTGTTCCTTTTCTGAACATGCTGAACAACAAGGCACCCATTGCGGCGCCATACACAGAACTGTTCAGCCGCTTTGATGTAATAGGGCAAGTGCCGGACGCACACCCCACAAATTTCCAATAACACCATCCGGCAATTGCACCTATAATTAGCCCCCCTATCTCCAGCCTGTACTTTGATATCCGCGTTTTCATCTTGCTCTTCTTTTGTTCATTTGCGACAAAGATGAGTAGTTATTTTACCTCCCTCCGGAACATTTGTTGGATAACGGAGTAGTTTTTTGTAGAAAAGGTTATAGGCTCCGGTTAGCTGTTCTTGCTCCGTGTGCTGATGCCAAAGGGGAGGTATAAAGGACACACGCCGACAAAACTGGTAAGAATGAACACTGCTGAAAGTGCCAGCAGAATGATCGCTGTTGTACCACCAATGACATGCGTGAAATATAATGCGATGACTAGAGCTGCGATCAATATCCTTATTACGCGGTCTGCTGTTCCGATGTTCTTTTTCATAAATACTGGTTTTGATTTATGATGTAAAGGTCCGGTGCTATAGTCACATGGTCTGGAACATATGTTCCCTAACCGGTAATAAGTTCTATTGTATTCCGTCCTAGTTTCACAATGCCCTTCGACTCCAGGGTACGGAGCAGGCGACTGATCGCTTCCCTGTGCGTATGCAGTTCGTCCGCTATTTCCTGGTGGGTAATATTGAGCGCCTTTGTTCCTGCGGCTTTTGCGCGCTCCTGAAGGTAGTGTAGCACTTGCCTGTCCATGTTATGAAATGCAATGAGGTCTATTACCTCTATGAGTTCTGCAAAACGGCTTCCATAAGTGCTGTTCACAAATGTTTTCCACTCGGGGTATTTAAACCAGTCTTCCACCAGGTTCACTCGTATCTGCAGTATCTCGCTATCTTCTTCCGCTATCGCTTTTACCATGCTTTTTTTGTGTGCCTGGCAGCAGTTGATAGCCATTGCGCATGTTTGTCCGGGATAAAGATGGTATAAGAATATCTCCTTTCCTTCGTCGTTTTGCCTTACGATCCGCAATACTCCTTCCTGCACAATAGGCACAAAAAAAACCTCGTCTCCCGGGCTCATTAGTATCGTGTCTCTTTTTATGGACCTCACCCGTGCGTACTTTTTTATTTCGTTGAGCAGCCCGGTATCGGTAAAAATATTATTTGCCATAAAAAATTTATTAGCGCCCCTTGGAACAAGATTGATTTACAAGGACTTAAAATTAAGCAGACTTATGAATTTGGCGGAATGAATAATCACAGGACAGACATTTCTATATACAGGCGTCATTTAGCAGATAATAATAGAGATTTTTGCAATGTGTGGTAACATTAAATTAATATTGGGTTAACATTGCTAAATTTGCACACAATCAAATACACACTCAATGAAAAGATCACTTACAAAGCTTAGCATTTACTGCTCATTATTTCTGTCCATGGCGGGTACCGCCGTGGCCCAGACCACAGATACTGTGGAAGAATTCAAACCAAGTGGCAAACTATGGGGTTATGCCTTTGGCGATTACGCATTCAAAGGCAGTACAGACAACATAGGTAGCGCCAATGCACCCGTATATCGTGGCGGCGCAAACCAATACTCAGGTATGCCGGCAAATTCCAGCCTGTTCCAGTTCCGTCGTATTTACCTGGGCTATAATTACGACATTAGTAAACGTTTCTCTGCAGAATTCCTGCTGGCCGCAGAAGATAATTATAACGGGGGGCTGATAGGCCAGCCGGGCGGAGATCTCACAGCAAACGGTAAATTCACACCTTTTGTTAAGTATGCGAATATACGCTGGAAGAACCTCTGGCACAATACCGACCTGGTGCTTGGCTCACAGGCAACGCCTTCTTTTGCCAAGACTGGCAGGAACGACCAGACATCGGAAGAAGTATGGGCATACCGGTCTATCGAAAGAACAATTACCGATATTCGCCGCACTCCGTCATTTGATATGGGTGCAAGCCTCCAGGGTTGGTTCGATCATGATGGACGTTTTGGCTATGATGTAATGGTTTCAAATGGCACAGGTGCAAAGCCTGAAACAGATCAGTACAAAATGTTCTCAGGAGATGTTTACGCTAAGTTCTTCGACCGCAGGTTGGTTGTAGACCTTTTCCAGGACTATCAAAGGATAGACTGGGGCGTACGGGTGAATGGTTACAATGGACCTCTGTACCACGACCGCAACATGACAAAGCTGTTTGCTGCATGGAATACTAAGATGCTTACAGTCGGCACTGAGGTATTTATGAATACGCTGATGGGTGATACCCGTGTGCTTGGAAAGGACAACAATACATACTATCGCACTACTAAGGCAATGGGTATGTCATTCTTTGTTCGCGGCCGCATCATCTCTAATCCGCAAGGCAACCAGGTGCTTGGCTTCTTCGCCCGTTACGATAACTATGATCCTACAGGCAATCTCAGCAATGTTGTCGGTGAAGCAAATACAAGAACATATACAGGCATGACCAG
>CAINOM010000449.1 GCA_903851455.1 uncultured Bacteroidota bacterium
AAAGGGCATTAACTGTCGCAGAGGGTTTGAAGTATAACAAGGGTGTGGGCCAGGCATGCGTTTGTCTCGGAGTAGCTAACACCCGGCTGGCGAAATTTGATGAAGCTCTGGCGTTCCTGGAAAGAGCGAAAACCCAGAGCCTTGATAAAAAAATTGTTGCAAATTCATTCAACAGTATCGGAAAGATTCACCAGTCAAAAGCCAATTACGCCGAAGCGATGAAAAACTATAATGCGGCTCTTAATATACGCCAGGAGATAGATGACAAAAAAGGTATTGCAGCATCTCATGGAAGCATTGGGTATGTCTATGACAACCAGGGTAATCACAAAGAGGCGCTGAAAGAGTACGCCACCGCCTTGAAAATATACGAAGAGACGAAAGACAAGACCGGTCTTGCCAGTATTTACGTGAATATGGGTATCGCCTACATTGAGGAAGGCAACTATGCCGAAGCGCTTGATAAAAACCTGGCCGCGCTTAAAATAAATGAAGAGTTACAAAACAAAGATGGCATCGGGGGCGCGTATACGAGTATAGGGGCGATATATTATTATCAAAACAACTTTCCGGAAGCCCTTAAGAATTTCTCTGCGGCACTCCGGATAGCTGAAGAAATAAAAGATAAAAATGGCATCCATGGCGCATACAACAACATCGGTGAGACTTACAGAAGACTGCACGATCCTGCTAACGCGCTAAAATATTATCTCGCATCGTTGAAATTAGAAGAAGAAACGGGAGATAAAAAGGGGCTCGCTGTTTCATATCATAACCTCGGCGCTATTTATGGCGATAAGGAAGATTATACTAACGCATTAAAAAACCACTTTGAAGCGCTTAAATTGAGGGAAGAAATGGGAGATTCAGAAGGAGTGGCATATTCATACGTGGATATCGGGCTTATAAACATATCATTAAAGAAATATGCCGATGCCCACAAATATTTAAATGCCAGCCTTTCCATTGCAAAGCAGATCGGCACAATTGATATTGTCAGGGATTGTTATCTCTATTTAGAGGAACTGGACACAGCTACAGGCAACTGGAAAGACGCCTACCGGAACAAAGGGTTTTATATCCAGTGCAGGGACAGCATGGTGAACAAAGAAAATACCCAGAAGATCACTAAGCAACAGATGCAATACGACTTTGACAAAAAAGAAGCAGCCGCTAAAGCAGACCAGGATAAAAAAGATGCGGTAACAACAGTGACCATAAAAAAACAAAAGCAGCTGAAAAATATTTTTATCAGTGGCTTTGGTGTTGTGTTGTTGTTCTCCGTCGTGGTATTTAGACAGCGAAACAAGATATCAAAAGAGAAAGAAAGAAGCGATGAATTATTACTTAATATCCTCCCTTCAGAAGTGGCAGAGGAACTTAAGGACAAAGGCAGCGCCGAAGCGAAACATTTCGATAATGTCACTGTGCTCTTCACGGATTTTATGGGATTCACTAAATTATCAGAGCGACTCTCACCAAAACAACTGGTAAGCGAACTGGATACCTGTTTCAAAACATTTGATGGCATCATGGGTAAGTATGGTATTGAGAAGATAAAGACCGTAGGCGACGCCTACCTTGCTGTATCCGGCCTGCCAGCTGCAAGGCCGCACCATGCGGAGGATGTAGTGAACGCAGCGATCGAGATCCGTGACTTCATGCTGCAAAGGAAAACGGACCTGGGCGATATGACCTTCGACATAAGGATAGGGGTACACAGCGGCAATGTGGTGGCAGGCATAGTGGG
>CAINOM010000450.1 GCA_903851455.1 uncultured Bacteroidota bacterium
CTACCGTGGGCGCACTACCTGCCCAACATGCAATGGAACAAGACTGAGAAAAGAGGCCATGTACGTGAAGGTGAATGGAGCAACGATCGCCGACCTTATGTTCAGGCCGGCAGATGAACTCTATGAATGGCTACAGAAAATAAAGCTTAATGAGAATGACACAGCCATCGCCAAACGAATAATGACGGAGGTGAACCAGCGCATGAAAACATTGCTGGATGTGGGCCTTGGGTATCTTTCGCTTAGCCGGCTGGCCAATACACTATCTGGCGGTGAGAGCCAGCGCATACAGCTCACAAAGTTCCTGGGCAGTAATCTTACCGACTCGCTGTATATACTTGATGAGCCGAGCATAGGCCTGCACAGCAGGGATACAGAGCGGCTGATCGGTGTCTTGAAAACCCTGCGCGACCTGGGCAATACCGTAGTGGTGGTAGAGCATGACGATATGATGATGCGCCATGCCGACTACATCATAGATATGGGGCCGCTGGCAAGCCACCTGGGGGGCGAGGTTGTGGCCACGGGGACTTACAAAGAACTTACTGCCAATAAAAAAAGCCTCACAGGTAAGTACCTGAGCGGTGAACTGAAAATAGAGCCGCATGCTATACAGCGCAAACCGCGTGGACACATACGTATAGAAGGCTGCAGGCAAAATAATCTGAAGAATGTAGATGTGGACTTCCCGCTGAATGTGCTGTGTGTGGTGACCGGAGTGAGTGGGAGTGGTAAGACCACACTAGTGAAACAAACCCTCTACCCTGCCCTGCTGAAGCATTATGGCGAAGGTGCAGACAGGCCGGGTATTTTCAGGAATCTAAGTGGTGATCTAAAGAGCATTACGCATATAGAGCACGTGGACCAGAACCCGATAGGCAAATCGTCGAGGAGTAACCCGGTGACTTATATAAAGGCGTATGACGAGATAAGGAAGTTGTATGCCAAACAGCCCGTGGCTAAGATGCGCGGCTTTGTGGAAAAACATTTTTCGTTCAATACAGATGGCGGCCGCTGTGATACCTGCAAGGGTGAAGGCGAAGTTATCGTTGAAATGCAATTCCTGGCCGATGTACACCTG
Source organism: uncultured Bacteroidota bacterium (assembly GCA_903851455.1). Taxonomy (GTDB): domain Bacteria; phylum Bacteroidota; class Bacteroidia; order Chitinophagales; family Chitinophagaceae; genus Nemorincola. The sequence goes on from CAINOM010000450.1 coordinate 1,082, forward strand.
CTTTGCGAAGTGTGCAAGGGCAAGCGCTTTAAAGAAGAAGTGCTGGAAGTTACTTATCGCGGCAAGAGTATCTATGATGTGCTGGAGCTGAGCGTTGACGAGGCGATCGAATTCTTTGCTGATGAAAAAAGACTGGCGGGTGCACTGCAGCCACTCAGCGATGTGGGTCTTGGGTATATAAAACTCGGCCAGAGCAGCGACACATTGAGCGGTGGAGAAGCGCAGCGCGTGAAGCTCGCATCGTTCCTGGGTAAGGGCAGCGCGAAGGAAAAGGTATTGTTCATCTTTGATGAGCCAACTACTGGCCTGCATATGCATGATATAAAGAAGCTGCTCGGGTCATTCGATGCGCTCATAGAGCAAGGGCATTCTATAATAGTGATAGAGCACAACACAGACGTTATTAAAAGCGCAGACTGGGTGATAGACCTTGGGCCGGAATGCGGCGTGGGCGGCGGGTACCTGCTGTACGAGGGACCACCCGAAGGACTGAAAAAAGTGAAGGAGAGCTATACAGGGAAGTATATGTAATGTAAATTCAAAAGTTAAAAGTTAAAACTCAAAATTCAAAATACAGGGCGGCAACTATTGAGTTAAAAAATAATGTATCTTTCTGAAAAAGTACCGTGAGGAAGATAACACTGTTATTTACCGTTTTATTCTCGTTTGCTTTTGCGGGTTCGTTCGCCCAGAAGCAAATCATTTCGCTGGGCGATTTAACTGTTAATACCAGAATACGTGAGGGTATTTTTTGATGATATCAAGGTAAAGGAAGAAGATGGTTTGGTACGCCCGGTTGCACCAATGGCATTTAAATACGATCAATAATAACAACACTTTGGCAGAAACTTTTTTACTTTTACTACATAATTGATCCTTATGAAGAAGAGCCTGTTATTCATTCTGTTACTGTTGCCTGCTGTGGTTTCCTTCGGACAGCACAAGAAAAGCGTACCGGTGGAAGGCAAGTACCCGAGCGTATGGGTGGGTAATGTAAGGACCTACTATACGAGCCGGGATTCAATATTGGTCAACCCTATGCTTATCACGGATTCCGTGGGCTGTAAGGTTTCCGGCTTTACGATATCACTGATGGCGCCCGGCCATGACTTCTATGGACCGATACACGCCAACGGCAATGAATTCACACAACAACAAAAAGACCTGATAAAAACGTGGGATTATAAGGATGTCACTTTCTATATCCAGGACATTCACCTGAACTGCCACGAGACTGATGCAGTAGCGCATCCGTTCCAGTTGAAATTTGATCATTGATACAGCTCAAGAATATAATTGATAACGGGGCGCCAATGGTGCCCCGTTATCAATAGCCTAATTTATCGATCGATCTGGAATTCACGCGCCATAAAAGGCCACCAGTTCTTTGCCTTCGCTATTCCGCATCCCCCTATACATTCCGGCAGAGTTAAAGCAGAAGTCGTAATTGCCCTTGGCATCTACAGCGATAAGGCCGCCTTCGCCGCCTATTTTCACCAGCTTGTCTTTTATCACGGTGTTACATGCATCCTGCAGTGAAAGACCTTTATACTCCATAAGGCAAGAAACATCGTGTGCTACTACAGCCCGTAAAAAAGGCTCTCCATGGCCGGTGCAAGATATGGCGCAGGTTGCATTGTTGGCATAAGTGCCAGCGCCTATCACAGGGCTATCGCCAATGCGGCCAAAACGCTTGTTGGTCATGCCACCTGTGGATGTGCCTCCGGCAATGTTGCCATATTGGTCGCAAGCCACTGCACCTACCGTGCCAAATTTCTCACCGGGATTTGGCAAGACCTGGCCTTTCAGATTATCGGCTTTATGATCCAGTTGTGTGTAGTTAGTATGCCGTATTTCGAGCCACTGATCGTAGCGCGATTCATTGAAGAAATATTCGTCCGACGCCATCTCTATTCCCTGGCTGAGTGCAAACTCTCCTGCGCCGCTGCCGCTCAGGAACACATGCCCTGAATGCAGCATTACTTCTTTGGCCAGCACTATAGGGTTCTTTATGTTGCGCACGCCAGCAACGGCACCTGCTGCCAGGTTACTTCCGTCCATAAGTGCCGCATCCATCTCATTGAGCCCTTTCTTTGTAAATACCGATCCCCTTCCGGCATTGAACAATGGATTGTCCTCCATTACACTTATCGCCATTACCACAGCATCAAGCGCATTCCCACCCTTGTGCAGGATATCGTAACCAGCATCCAGGGCTTCTTTCAGAGCAGCAGCATAATCCGCTTCCTGTTGTTTGTTCATTATGGCCGGAGTGATGTTTCCTGCGCCGCCGTGTATCAGTAAAGTCGTAAGTCGTGAGTCGTGAGTCATAAGTCCGCGAGTAGTAAGTCTTATATTGTTTATTCTTAGTGCCCGTAGCACAATTATTCTTAGAAGTCTTTGAAAGAGGTCACGTTGTTAGCAGCCGGTTCATTCTACTTTATCTGTTTCTATGAAGATAGCCATGGATCTCTGATTACTCCAAATAAACCCCGGTTATCTTCTTCCCTTTGGTCTCTACTTCTATGTGATCTTGTATGGTAGTAGCCACAGTATGCCCCACGATATCCGACGATATCGGGAATGACTTATGCTTGCGGTCTACCAGCACGGCGACCATCATTTTCTTCAGGTCGTAAGACAACAGCGAATGCAGTGAGTAGATGACCGTTTTGCCAGAATTGATGACGTCATCGCACAGCACCACCGTCTTTCCGTTCAGGTTCTGTTCTATTTCTACCGCATGGTTGATCGGATTTTTTTTGTTGATGTTGAGCGACAGCGTTTTGATCTTCAGCGGGCTTATCTCTTTCAGTATTGCAGACAGATTGTCGGCGAGTATCTTACCGCCCTTCTCTATCCCTATCAGTACTATTTCTTTTTCGTCGCTGTTGCGCTCCCATATCTCGTAGGCCATGCGGCGCAGCTTGTAAGAGATACGCTCCTGGTCGAGTATGAGCACCTGTTTTTTCTTCATAAACATCAATTTGTTCTTATGGCCACAACCGGATCAAGCTTTGATGCCGACCTCGCTGGTATGAAGCCCGATAATACACCTACTAATATAGAAACAAAAATACCAATAAAGAAGTTACTCAACGAGAGCACCACCTGGAATTCAAACGCATAAGTAAGCACAAAGCTGATGAGCACCACGATGAGTATGCCTACGGCGCCGCCTATAAGGCACAACACTATTGCCTCTAATAAGAACTCCCACAATATAGACGCCTTTCTCGCGCCAATAGCCTTTTTAAGGCCTATAATTTTGGTGCGCTCTTTTACAGTTACGAACATGATATTGGCGATGCCAAAGGCACCCACCAGCAACGATAATATACTGATGAACCACCCTACTATATCTATAACGCCAAAAATGCTTTCTATGCGTTCGGATATCTGGCTAAGCTGGTTTATCGCAAAGTCATCAGCCTGCCCCGGCCTTACCCTGCGCACCCTGCGCAGCACACCTTCTACCTCATACTTCACTTCGTCGACATTTTTTCCCGGTGCGGCGCGGACAGCAAGCAACGGGTCATAATCTCTTGAGTGAACATCTATGAGCGATGCCGCCATATAGTAAGGCAGTATCACGGAATTGTCGAAATCAAATCCAGCCATATTGCTACCCACTTTTTTCATCACGCCCACCACCAGGAATTTTCTGCCCAGGAAGGCTATCGTTTTCCCTAGCGGGCTGACCCCGCCCGTGAACAAACCACTGTAGACTTCACTGCCAATGACGACTGAGTTGGCACCGCCGTCGAGCTCGGCAACGTTCAGGTAACGCC
>CAINOM010000451.1 GCA_903851455.1 uncultured Bacteroidota bacterium
AGACGTTGCACTGCAACGTCTTTATTGTTACCCCTCCGGCAAGGCGTTGCCAAATGATTAATGCATTAAAAATATCCATCACAATTTTAAAATTTCCCATCCGTCCGACTTCGTCCTGCCGTTTTTTCCGCAACTGATTCAACACAATATTTACCGCTCGCGTTTACAACCATTTGACCGATGTTATCCACACAAAAAATTTTAGTCATACAGCGTTTTTGCTCTGTCATATCCCGCTACGCGTTTATCATGTAATCTAAAATTGCCCGTTCCGAAAACCCGCTTCATCTTTGTGCCATGAATGAAGAATTATCGTACGATCAGAAGAAAGCATGGGCCAAAACACTGTATACAAAAGAGGAAGCAGCCGTTCCCGATATAGCGCTCATTGTTGGTGCAGATGAAGTAATTGTAAGTTTGTGGATAGAGGACGGACGCTGGCACGAAATAAAACGTTCGCTGCTTATCTCAAAAAAAATGCAGCTGCAAATTCTCTACAATACGCTCGAGCTGGTTACTAACCGCCTCAGCCAGGAGACCGATCTGGCAAAGATCATCAAAGACGTAGACCTTATTGGCAAGTACACAGCTGCCATTAAAAATCTCGAATCAGAAACTGGCGTTCCCTATATTGTTCAGGTCGCAGAACTGTTCACCACATGGCTCCTGCGCCGCGATCCCGAGCTGTCCAGGAAAGTTACCCCCTATTTCGATGCCTTCATCCGCGAGCGCGACATCACCCGGGCAAAGAACATCAGGTAATAATTATTTCACCTCACCTATCAACCTTACACAATCATGACAGACAAAAAATGGATCGAACGCTGGCACGATCATGCAGCGGTTATCTTGCGACTGGTTCAGCCAGATCTGAAGGAATTTGAGAAAGAGAATCCAACGGTCGACAGTGACCTCGCTTATTGCGATCACCCGCAATGCCCGTTACAAAGATGTCCGCACATCCTTGCAGAGTTTAAAGCAAATTGAGAGAAGCGTCCTTGCGTCTTCTCGCGAAATTTCTTTCAGTTTTTCAACCCTAACCTATGACAGACAAACAATGGATAGCCCGCTGGGGTGGTCATGCCAAAATGATCATGGCCACCACAGAGGTCAATGCAAATGAATCTAAAGAAGAGGCCGGCAAAAGAAAAGAGGAACTTGAGTCAGACCCCGAACGGTGGTTCAACTATTATTTTCCCGCTTACGCTTACGCAGCCCCCGCTGCCTTTCACAAAGAAGCCACAAAACGCATCATCGAAAACTCCGAGTGGTACGAAGTCCGGCTCTGGAGCCGTGAGCTCGCAAAAAGCAGCCGCACCATGATGGAGGTTTTCTACCTCACATTGGTCGGTCACAAAACAATTAATGACGAACGTCAGCTGAAGCGTTATGTACTCCTCATTAGTAATAGTCTTGATAATGCCTGTAGGTTACTCATGCCCTACAAAGCAAACCTCGAATGCAACCAGCGTATCATCCAGGACTACGGCGAGCAGCAAAGCCTTATAAAATGGCAGGAAAGTGAGTTCATCACACAAAGCGGCGCCGCCTTCCGTGCACTTGGCGCGGGGCAGAGCCCGCGTGGCGCCCGCAACGGAGAAGCGCGACCCGACATATTACTGTTTGACGATGTAGACACGGATGCCGATTGCCTCAACCCGGAGATAGTCGCGAAAAAGTGGAGGTGGATCGAGGAAGCGGCCATCGGCACCCGTTCTGTATCATCGCCTACTACCATTATTTTTTGTGGCAACCGCATTGCGGTAGATAGCTGCGTAGAGCGCGCTTCAAAACTTGCCGACTTCAGTGAGGTCATCAACATCCGTGATCCGGCCGGTCGCTCAGCATGGCCCGAGAAAAACACAGAGAAAGATATCGACCGAGTCCTCGCACAGAAAAGCTATGCTGCCCAGCAGAAAGAATATTTCAACAACCCTATTACCGAAGGGTCGGTGTTTAAATCAATGGCATACAAGCCCGCAAAGCAGGTACGTGATTATGATATACTCGTATGCTACACCGACCCTTCTTATAAAGACACTAACGACTACAAAGCCACCGTACTCGTCGGCAAATGGCAGAATGAGTTTCACATCCTCAAATGCTTTCTTGCCCAGGCTACGACTGCCCACATGATCGACTGGCACTATGCCATCATGGATCTTGTGAAAGATGCAGCATGCTACTACTTCATGGAGGAAACTTTTATGCAGGATGTACTGGTGAAGGAGGTCAGCGATGCTGGCCGGCGAACCGGCAGGGTCATACCCATTCGTGGCGACAACCGTCGAAAGCCCGATAAATTCATGCGTATCGAAAGTCTTCTCGAGCCACTGCATCGCAATGGACAGCTATACCTCGATGCCACAGAGCGCGACAACCAGCACATGAAGCGCCTCGCAGAGCAGTTCACCGCCTTCGCCCCCGGCTCCCGCGCTCACGATGACGGCCCGGACGCTGTAGAAGGCGCCATCTGGAAGATCAACGAAATACTCCTGAAAAAAGATGGCAAAGGCATCTCCATCTCAAAAAGACAACAACATGATAAACGATGGTAAAGCTCCCCGTGCGAATGGCTGCGCCACACCTCCCCTCCTGTTTTTAGGAGGGGTATGCGGAAAAGCATAGCGAAGCATGCTTTTCCGCTGGGGTGGTTGACTCGCGCTTGCAAGTCACACACCACCCAAATACTAAACAAAAAGCAATAAATTTACCAAGTCCGAAAATGAAAAAACTCCTCTGCATATTGCCATTGATATACACCTTCCACTGTTTCGGGCAAACCGAATCAAAAGAGGATTTCGTTAATCAGGTGTTTCCATCCAGCAGTCCTTAATATTTATATGAAAGAGGGAATAGTATTCGTTCTACTAACTTTTTTGACGGAACAAAGCAAATAAAGGCGGATTTTCAAAAGCTTATCCCAACAGAAGTATTAAAAGAACTGACAGAAAAAATCAATGCTGACACTACTAGCTATGCTTGGGATTTTACTAGGCTTATTAATGCCAAACCATTCAACAATGATTCTGCTGATGTTGTGTCTCTTTTCACGACACTAATATTTAATCTCCCTGATTCGAGTAATGAGCAAATAAAACAAGTAAGCGATAGTATTGAGAAAAAAAGAAACGGCGCCGATGGTCTGTTTTATTTTTCTATTCCTCTTTTTGATAAAAAAAATCAATATGGTGTTATCTCTATTTCTTATGACTGTGGATACTTCTGTGGTAATGGTTGTATTTATCTTTTCAAGAAAATAAATGGAAAATGGAAAATCCT
>CAINOM010000452.1 GCA_903851455.1 uncultured Bacteroidota bacterium
CGTCTATCGCCTTATCAGCGCTTACTAATGATGTGCTCTTTGCTGAGCTGGTATTACCTGTACTGCTGCCCAGTGCCAGTTTGCCTGCACTCACCTGTGCTGCTTTGTCAGAAGTTGTTGTGTGTGCATCGCCGGCAGGCTTAGTTGCAGCAACGGCTGTGCTGGCCGCGCCATGATGTGCGCTATGTTTCTTAGCGTTATTGCCGGAAGCTACGGTCTTTGAGTCATTGGATCCGGTAATGGCTGCTCCGGCCTTTGTATGCTTGCTACCTGTCTTATTGGAAGCCAGCAATTGCTTATCAGCGTTTTTCTTAGCCATTTCTGCAGCCGCTTTTTTATGCGCCTCGTTTGCAGCGATCAGCTTTGTAAGGAATTCCTTTTTCTGGTCTGCTTTACGCGCCTGCTCCTTGCTCTGCGCTTGTTTACGAGCAGCAGCAAGAGCAGCCTTGTCTGTAGTTGTTGCATGCGCTGCGCTAACAGTCGCTTTCACAGTTTTATGATGTTTTGCAGTGACGGTATGTCCTGTCGTAGCTTTCTTGGCAGGAGTAGTCACTGCAGCCAGTGTATTATTACTATTAGTAGCGCTTACATCATTGCTTGTAGTTTTTGCAGTGTTGTCCGTTATTGTTTTGCTTGTAGTAGTGTTGTCGGTTGTCGTGTTTGAAGTAGTAGGGGTGTTATCTGCAGCGATGTTGTCAGTTGCAACCTTGCCTGCCGTAGTCTTATGAGTTGATGTGTTTTTTGCGTTATGATTAGTATTTACAGCTGCAGAAGTGGTTGTACTTGCAGTTGTTTCTTTTATTTCCGTTGTGTTATTTGCGGGTGCGTTATTTACTGCAGTACTGCTTGCGGTTGAGTTGTTGTTAGTCAGCGTGTTGGCAGCGAGTGCATTGTTATTTGCTCCGTTACCATTGCCATTAAGGCCCCTTGTAGCATACAGGTAGCCACCTACACTTATAGAAGTAGCTAATAAAAGCAGGCCTGCTATGCTGAATGCACGGCGCCAGTATAAGAACCCGCCCCTCTGGGGCATTTCCTTATCGAGCAAATCACGCATCTGCATCCACGCCGCCGGGCGCTCGTTCTCTTCTTCTCCGCTAAATCGCTGCCTTACCAGGTCATCGACGCTAATGAAATTTTTATCCATGTGGATAAATTTTTGTTTTAAAAAATGTGTTAACCCTCACCGTTTCTCTCCCCGGCCACTAACCGGGAAACTCACGTTTATTCTTTATGCCTTTAAATGCAATTCCATTTTCTCTATCCGTTCCTTAAGCACCCGTCGTCCTTCAGATAAGTGCCACTTCGATGTTCCTTCACTGATGCCGAGTATGTTCCCTATTTCTTTATGTGTGAAACCTTCCATAACATACATATTAAAAACAGTTCGCGTAGCATCCGGCAGCGCCTGCACCAGTTGGATAAGCTGGTCGTAATACATCTTATCCGCATGGTCCTTATGCACTAACTCATCTTTCTCTACCAGCAGTATCTTATCAGAATATCTTGTGTTTTGCTTCACATAATCCGCCACGGCATGAAAAACGATCTTTCTCAACCATCCTTCGAACGAACCCTGGAAATTGTACTGCTTTATTTTCTGGAAAGCACGCAAATAACCATTGTTCAATATCTCTTCTGCCTGCATCTCATGGTCTATGTATCGCTTTACCAGTGCCATCATTTTGGGGTAAAATAACCGGTATAACTTCTCCTGCGCACTTCTTTCGTTGCGAATACAACCCTGAATGAGCTGTTCTAACTCACTTGCATGGCCAGTTAAAGTATATGCCAAAGCGATAGACAAGTATATTTGTTATTAATGCTTAACAATAATAAAGACCGTATCATCCTTAAAATGGTTGGGTAAAGGGACTAAATCACTCTAAATTTAAGGAATTTAACGCAGAGTACGGGGTGAAACGCAGTTAAAACAGGGAGTTTCCGATAAAGGAATCCTACACTTATTTAAAAGAAGTGTAAACTGATATGATCGATATGCCGTTGAGCACAGTACCTATCTTCAGGGTATCATCATTATTTATCCAGATACGGTAAACAAAATTCGAGTCTTTTTTACCCCCTAAATTATAATAATACATAAATGTCCACTGACCCGGTATCGTCCACTTAAAGGCCAGGTCGCGCTTGCCGTTTGGGTCACAAAGAATATTGTAGTGGCGGTTGCCCATACTATCCTTCTTAAAGGTCATTACTTCCGATAAATAGCAGGAATCACCTTCAACATCAGCGCCCACGGACTGGCTTTTAAGGTACCAGGTATGGTTGATGAGTATATCCGTGCGTTTTTCCCGCAGGATGTCTTTATAACAACCCCAGGCACCTACAACGGCAATAAACACAATAAGAACAAGCAATAGCTTTTTCATTCCACTTCAGATTTCGCTGGATTTTGTATGTAAGATACCTAAACCCGTGCAAATTATCTGCAAAGGAACTGAAAGTTTCTAAATCTGTGGTTAATTTTTATCGCTGTTACTTTTTCCGTGCGTCGGCCTGGATGTCCAGTTTCCGGAGCATGGGAGCTGTTAACCAGGTTACCCCCACCACTACCAGCGTAAGGCAGCCACCCACTACCACCGCCGGCACGGTGCCCATCCAGCGCGCCGTGATGCCGCTTTCCATGGCCCCAAGCTCGTTGGATGAGCTGATGAACATAGTATTTACCGCCGCCACCCTGCCACGCATGGCATCGGGGGTATAGAGTTGCAGGATGGTGCCGCGAATAACAACGCTGACAGCGTCAAACATGCCGCCTGCCAGTAACATAGTAAATGCAATAATGAAGCCCCATGATATACCAAAGCCTGCTATTGAAAACAATGGAGTGCTGCCGCCGAGTATGCCGCAATAGCCGAAAACGATGGTGGTAACGCCAAAGCCTGCAATACACAGCAGTAGCTTTATGCCGGGTTTCTTGCCAAGCGGCATCATCGATAGGATGAATAATGTGATGACGGAACCAACAGCGGGCGCGGCACGCATCCAGCCATAGCCTACTTCTCCCACTTTTAGTATATCGTCCGCATATACTGGCAGCAGGGCTACTGCACCGCCAAACAGCACGGCGAACATATCGAGCGAAAGAGCGGCGAGTATCACCTGGGTGCTAAACACGAATTTGATCCCCTCTCCCAGGCTTTTCATGATCGGCTCTTTTTCCTTCCTGGCTGCCAGCTCCTGCTTGGGAATGCGCAGCAGCGCGACCAGCGAGATCAGTTCTATAACACCTACGCTTACCAGGCTTACCTGGAAACCGCTCAATGCGATCATAAAACCGCCCAGCAGCGGCCCGACTACCGCGCCGATCTGCCATGACGTGCTGCTCCAGGTAGTAGCATTGGGGTACAATTCCCGGGGCACCAGTTTGCCCATAAGAGCAAAGGAGGCGGGGCTTAAAAAGGCGCGCAGGGCACCGCCAATGAAAATACCACCATAAATGAGCCAGAGTATGGCGCGGGAAGAAAGGGTGGCCTGTAAATGAGGCCAGGCCAGTACAACAAAGAATGCAGACAGCAGCAGGTAGCCTACAGTGCATTGCAATAACAAGGTCCGTTTTTCTTTAAGATCTACAAAGTGGCCGGAGAACAGCGAAAAACCAATGGCCGGTATTACCTCCCATAGGCCCAGCATACCTAGCGCCAGTTTGTCGTGGGTAAGTTTGTAAACGTAGTAGCTAACGATAGTCGCCTGCATGTTCAGCGCCAGGATAATGGCGAAACGAAGCATCAGGTAATTCCGGAAAAATGGGTAATGCAGCGCTTTATTTTTTGTAAGAAACGAAGTGGCGGCACGCAATGGCGCAAGGTTTGGTTGGGGCAAAAATATTGCATAAAGGAGATAATATCAGTTAAATTTGCTCACCCGATGAATAATATTACGCAGATAATAGGTACGAGTATCGTACAGGCCTTCCAGGAACTTCGGGCAAATAAACTGCGCACTTTTCTTTCTTTGCTTGGTATTACGATTGGTATATTCTGTATCATAGCTGTCCTCACTGTTTTGGACAGCATGAAGGAAAATATACAACAGCGCATGGCATCGCTGGGCAGCAATGTATTGTACATCGACAAAATGCCATGGATGGATGACGGTGGCGAATATAAGTGGTGGGAATATGAACGCCGCGCCAGCGTCACTCCGCAGGAGCTGAAGGCGGTGGAAACACAGGTGCCGGATGCTGCTACCGCGACCCTTTGCCTGGGCACACATCGTATCAACGTGAAGCGCAGCGACATGGAGGTGACAGGTGTGGCGGGATATGCCGTGACCAATGGCTTTGATAAAATACAGAATATAGAAATAGAAACAGGGCGTTACCTGAACGTTGCCGAGCTCGACGGCGGTGCCAACTCAGTCGTCATTGGCAGTGAAGTCTACAGTGGTTTGTTCACGGGCGGGGTCAGCCCGCTAGGGAAAACGATAGCCTTCCTAGGCAGGAAATTCCTGGTGGTGGGCGTGATGAAAAAAGTGGGTAGTAATATGGCCGGATTTGATTTCGATAATTCCGTGATACTGCCTTACTATATGGCGGCATCGCTGATAGATGTTCACTCAAGAGATTATGACCCGGTGCTTGCTGTCCGCGCCGCACCGGGAAAAAATGTCGACGAAGTGAAGTATGAGGTAGAAGGTGTACTGCGCAGAGTGCGCAGGGTAAGACCGGGGCAGGCTGATGACTTCGCGATAAACCAGCTTAGCCAGATATCCGAACGCA
>CAINOM010000453.1 GCA_903851455.1 uncultured Bacteroidota bacterium
AATCCCGGGATACCCGATATACCCAATGCGTCCAAGCTCATCTACTTCCTTACCGAGAACCATAAAGGCTACTGCGCTTATTATGCTGGTGCAACCTTGTTTTTGCTTCGTTCGCTCGGTATACCGTCGCGCATCGCCGTAGGGTTCCTTACAGAGGAGCGCAGCGATAAGAACAAAGGGTGGTACTGGTACTATGCCAACCAGGCCCACGCATGGGTGCAGGTCTACTTCCCCGGTTATGGCTGGCTCGATTTTGACACAACAGTGGGTAATGACAATGAGAACCGCCCTACGCCACAGCCAGATGGCACGCCTCCAATGCAACCCCCAAAAGCATGGCTGGCGGCAGAGGGCATTGTAGAGAATGTGGACACCCTGAAGAAACTCATGCAGATGTCCGTGAAGCAGTTTGTGTTTCACGATAAGGAGTACAAGCTTACGGTGCCCACTACCATCACCATGGACATGAAGGTCGCCATTGTGTACCGCGACAGTGCAGCTGCTCCGCTACGGTTGGTGCAGAAGGGTGATGAGGGGACGGCTGTATCCTACGCTGAAGCCATGAAGAAAATGGAGGCGCTGCCAAACGAAAGCGCTGCCGCTCTTGTGAAAAGAATGCCTGCTCCGGTACCCATTGATGAGGTATACCTGAAAAGAAAGGATGTTGTAAAGCCAAAGGAAAAACCACCCGTTGTCGCCCAGGAGAAAACTGTTTCGTGGAAGGACATAGCGCTGCTCGCCGCTTCTGTCCTGGCTTTGCTGTTGCTGTTGTTCCTTCGTTTGCCGAAAATGATCTTTGGCTGGTTCCGGTTTCGCTACAACAAGGCGGCTAACGATGGTAACAAAGCTTATTGGGCCTACCGGGCGGCAACCTTCTACCTGCACCAGGTAGGCGTATTCAGGAAGGGGCTGACGCCTATGCAATATGCACGCCAGGTCGTAGACCCCGGTTTCGGAACAACATTTACGCAGTTCATGAACATTTACCTGAAAAAGAAATATGCAAAGCAGGAGCTTACGGCAAGCGAACAAAAATATCTGATGGGCTTTCTACCGCCATTTATTACACAGGTACGCAGCAAAGTGCCATATGGAAAGCGATATGCGGCATTTTTAAACCCGCTTCGCAGCATGTCCTTTTTTATGATCCCTGAAGATGATGAAAAAGAAGCTTAAATTTGACGTTTGCGGTAAATTACGTTTTGGCTATATACTTTAAATTGAATGGAAAACGAAGTTGAAAAATCACAGGGAACGAAGCGGCGCGTGAAGCGGGCTGTGCGAACACTATGGATATCGTTCATTTCCCTGCTGGTTGTGTTTATTCTTTTGATCGTGCTCATCGAAAATGGCATGGTTGGCTATATGCCCTCCCTTGCCGAGCTCGAAAATCCCCAGAGCGCCATATCATCAGACGTATACGCCTCCGATGGGACATTGCTGGGCCGCTACTATGTGCTGGACAGGTCCAATAGCAAGTTCTCCGAAATATCGCCCAATGTTATCAACGCACTTATAGCCACGGAAGATGCGCGCTTTTACGAGCATGCAGGCATCGACTGGGTGGCCACGCTGAGGGTAGTGTTCAGGTTGGGTCATGCAGGCGGCGGTAGTACTATTTCACAGCAGTTAGCAAAAAACCTGTTTCCCCGCACCAGCCACAGCTTTTTCATGCTGCCCATTATGAAGCTTAAAGAGTGGGTGCTGGCTGTAAAGCTGGAGCGCAACCTTACCAAGAACGAGATCATTACCATGTACCTCAATACGGTTCCTTTTGGGGATAATGTATATGGGATACGCAATGCGTCCATGACCTTCTTTTATAAGTCGCCCGATAAAGTCTCAGTAGATGAAGCAGCTATACTGGTCGGGATGCTGAAAGGGAACACAATATATAATCCGCGCAGCCATCCTAAAAAGGCTAAAGAAAGACGTAATGTGGTGCTGGAGCAGATGTATAAATATAACTACATCAAGGCAGCAGAACTGGACTCATTGAAGCAGAAGGACACGCCGCTGGATTATCACAAGATCGATTACCATGATGGTGTGGCGCCTTACTTCCGCCAGATAGTGGAGCAGCAGGTA
>CAINOM010000454.1 GCA_903851455.1 uncultured Bacteroidota bacterium
CTGCGGAAAATTCTCTGAAGCAACACCAAAAATCGGCGCACCGAACACAAGACCCTTATCAGTAAAGGTAAGGACATCGAGCACCTTCTTATTGCTGATCAGGCTTCCCTCGTTCAGTCCGAACAGTGTATATACCCTATGTCCTTCTACTACATGCGATATGATGTTATAATAGATCGCGCCAAACCATTTACCGTTAGTGAGTATGCTATCCTCCGCGCCCTTGCCCATCTCTTCGGTATAATCATGCAGCCCGTATAACTTTAGTTTTTCGCCCGGCACCTGTATAGCGCCATAGTAATGCTTGGCCACCAGCGCGGGCACTATCGCCCAGTTGAAGATGCGAAAAGCATTATCATCGGCATAAATGATGTTTATCTTATCCTTCAGCCTGTCAAATGGATAGAGATAAGAGTTAGGTATTTTCAGCGCCCTTACCAGTTGTTTTGCAAACCGCTCACTGTACATGATGTGATCATCCGGTATAAAGGAATCATACATAGAGTCGGAAGTGATAACGAGCGAATCTTCCATAATATGAAACTTGTCCATATCAGGTGGTGTGATGCCCTGCGAAAATGCCGTTCCACGGCTGGCCAGGAGCACAAAAACAAATGCTATAAAAACCCTGCACATGGGTATGCAGCTAAATTGTTTATTCACCATTTCTTTAATTTTCAATACATCAAACCTAAACATTTTTTTGCTAAAATCTATATCAAACAACCGTGGCCCGGTCGTTTTGATAATATTTTAAGAATTGATTTTACCGCCCTCACGGACTTACGACTTATAACCCACGACTTACGACTATTCCATATAACTATGTTTTTCCCTTAAAAGCCATTATTTTCGGGTAAAATTAGCACCGGATGCACCTGGTACAACAGATCCTTTTTATAATACTGGCCATTACAGCCATCTATCTTTTTTCGAAAAAAGTAATCGAAATGCGCCGCAACATATTGCTCGGGCGCGATGAAGACCTCACCGACAACAGCGGCCAGCGCTGGAAGAACATGATACTGCTTGCCCTCGGCCAGAAGAAAATGTTCAAACGGCCGGTACCTGCTATGCTGCACCTTTTCGTTTACGCAGGCTTCGTAATCATCAATGTAGAGATACTGGAAATATTCCTTGATGGGGCCCTGGGTATGCACCGCTTATTTGCACCCATGCTCGGTGGCTTGTATGCATTCCTTATTGGTTTCTTTGAGATACTCGCTGCCCTTGTACTTATCGGCTGTGTGATCTTCCTAATTCGCAGGAATGTAATAAAGGTGAAGCGCCTCAACATGAAGGAACTCAATGGCTGGCCACGCGAAGATGCCAACCTTATCCTTATCACAGAGATCATACTCATGTCCCTGTTCCTGATTATGAACACTGCTGACCAGTCCCTGCAAAAGCTGGGCGCAGAGCACTACACCCCTACCTCACCCTTCTGGATCACGAGCAATTTTACAGGCATGCTCTCCGGCATGTCTGCAGGTACATTGGTGGCTATAGAGCGCACCTGCTGGTGGTTGCACATCATCGGTGTCTTTGCATTTCTTAATTACCTGCCCTACTCCAAACATTTTCATATTCTGCTGGCATTCCCTAATGCTTACTACTCCAAACTCATACCCCAGGGCGAAGCTAAAAACATGCCCGAGATACAGAATGAGGTGCTCTACATGATGGAGCCTGATAAGGCCCCACCCGCTCCGACGGAACCTGCAGAGCACAAAAACTTCGGCGCAAAGGACGTTACCGACCTCAGCTGGAAAAACCTGCTCGATGCATATTCGTGCACCGAGTGCGGGCGCTGCACCTATGTTTGCCCGGCCAATCTCACCGGCAAAAAACTCTCTCCGCGCAAGATAATGATGGACACCCGCGACCGCCTGGAAGAAGTAGGTAAGAACATCAACGCGAACAAAGAGTTCAAGCCAGATGGCAAGCAGCTCATAAACGACTACATCACCGTTGAAGAACTGCGCGCCTGCACTACCTGCCAGGCCTGTGTAGAAGAATGCCCGGTAATGATAGACCCGCTGTCCATCATCATGCAGCTGCGCCGCAGCCTTGTTATGGACGATAGCAATGCACCGGCAGAATGGAACCTCATGTTTGGCAATATAGAAAACAACATGGCCCCGTGGAAGTTCAGCCCGGATGACAGGGATGCGTGGGTGAATGGATGATAAGTTGATAGGTTGATAGGTTGAAAGGTTGATAAGTTAAATTGAAAGATTCTTTGAAGGCAATATGAGGGCTGCGAGACACCCCCCCTCCTGTTTTTAGGAGGAGAGGACCGCCGCTGGCGGCGGTCTGGGGTGGTTGACTCGGGCAAAGCACATAAATTGAGGGTTTTAGAATTTTTAAAATTGAATTTTTAATTATTACAATAAAAACAATTGCTGAATACGCCGCCA
>CAINOM010000455.1 GCA_903851455.1 uncultured Bacteroidota bacterium
AATAGGACGATATAGCCAGTAACGGCAATTATGGGATAACTGCAACATCGTATTGCTGATTTTTTACCAGCAATATTATCTATACTAAGGGCTGTTTGCAAGACGTGGTTGCCCGGAGGCTTACGCAATTGGTATTGAAGGCAAGAGAATCTCAACGTAGGCAATCCCCAAAAAACTAAAATTTGCGTCATGGGCCCGTAATAGAAGCGCATTAAAAAGCCCCCGGCATAACACCGGGGGCTTGAAGATTATTTATTAAATTCTATCTGGTTATTTAAGCGTGAGGTGAGCGCCGATTGGCTTGTCCTGTTTGCTTATAGAATTGTATGTAGGAATGATGAAGCGGGCGCTGTAATCGTTATCAGAAATAAATTTGAGCACGTACTCCACTGCAAAAGCAGGGTCGTTGCGCTTGCCTACCAGCAAATATTCAAGGTAGAAAAGGCAGATACCGGAATCGAATGAACCACCGTTATCAGACCCAATCCATTTTTCGGCAAATGCTATGATGTCATTTTTATTATCGATGATGCGCTCGTGCAGTTGCTTGAGCGAATATACTTTAAGGAATTTCAGTCTTTCTACATCGCCTTCCACATCTACTTCGCTATTCAGTGTAGCACCAGAGCGGCGGGCTACTTCGCTATCAACTTCTTTCACCAGCTTGCTGTTGCTTACATATTCCCTGAGGGAAGCGTCAGTCATCTGGGCGTTTTCGTCAACTATGGCTGATTTTGCAGGTTTTGCTTCGCGCTCGTAGAACGGAATGTTTTCGTCGCTTTTGTCTCTGTTGTCTGTTACGATTTCTGTTCTGCGCTCAATCATTCCATTCACATTCATATTGAATGTATCGACTTTATCAATGTTGAGTGCAACTGATTCAGATGAAGGTGCTTCATTCACAGGCACAGCTGTAATTGCGGTCGGGATTAGATTTTCATCTGCTGCAGGCAGCTTCACCGGGATACCGTTGATAGCATCTGGCAGGGCTTCTCCAGGAGTTCCGTTAGTGTGTCCGATCGTATTGATGTTGAGCGCAAGCGTATCAGGCTTGTCAACATTCATATCAATTGTATCAAGCGTCACACCGTTGGCTGCATTGGCCACTGTTTTTGCAGCATCGGTGACAGCATCTGGTACAAGTGGCAGTTCTGTAGCGGCCACGGTTGCTGCTACGGCGGCTACCGGAGCAATTACGTCTGCAATATGTGTAGCTGTTTTTTCTTCAGTTTTGTTTGTTTCAGCCGCTAGCATGGCTTCTGCCTTCGGCGCAGCTTCAGCTTGTTTCGGAGCATCAGGAACTGTTGCTGCCTTTGCTGTGCCATTTACCTTAGGCTCCGTTTTGGCCTGACCATTAGATGGAGTGCCATTTTTAGCCGGCGCCGGAGTGTTTTGCTGCGGCATGTAAGGCTGGCCTTGCATGTAGCCCTGCGGCATAAACTGCTGCGGCATGAACGGCATGTTTGGGTCATATTGAGGATAGTAGCCGCCCATCATTGGCATTTGCGGATATCCGGGAGCTCCGCCATTTGCACCATTCATAGGCTGCGGGTGATACCATTGCTGACCCGGTGCAGGCACACCATTTGGCATTTGGTAAGGGTAATATTGCTGTTGCATCATCGGGTTATACGGATATTGCATACCAGGGGCAGGCTGTTGCCCTTCTCCGTTTACGGTTGAACTTTCCTGCATTTCACCATTAATACTACTTCCCGTATTATCTTCTTCGCTGATTTCGGTTTCTGAAACTACGTGATCAACTACAGGTTGCACAGCTTCTTCTTCCACTTTATTTATCCAGTTTTGTTTAGCACTTAACTGGCTGCGGATTTTAAGGAATTCAAGGTCAGCCATTTCGAGCAGGGCACCAACGCGATAAAAATCTCTCTTCATCTCTTCAGGGAAGGTAGCATTATCGTAGCCAAGTTCCCTTTCAATACCAGCCCATGCATCCTGCAACATAGAGCAGATCTGCACTTCAAATTTCTTATCACCAGAGCGGCGGTACTCTATGAGTTCCTGACGGGCTGGCTTAAGCGTGGCAAGGCATTGCACTTGTTTGTTGGCAAAATTATCAGGGCGTGCTTTCTTTTTA
>CAINOM010000456.1 GCA_903851455.1 uncultured Bacteroidota bacterium
AGGTCTACGCATCTGAATATCCCGGCTATATGAAGGACACCTTCCCGGTTAGCTGCAACTACGTGAAGTCATTCAATCGCTATTCCAAGGATTGGGATTATTGCATATTGTTCTCGCGCGACGAAGACGCCAGCAAACTGGCGTCTGGCAACTGGCCTCCGCCCGAAACCATCTATACCGTCAAGGTAGATGGCGTGCCGATAGCCGCAGTACTGAAGAGGAAAACTAAAAAGGATCTTGAAGGATTTCAGTTGATGAAGGCCAAAAGAATGGATGAGGCTAAAGAAGCTTTCCTGGCATCGCTTCAGGAATTTCCTGACAACGACCTGGTGTGGGAAGCCCTGGCAGAGATATATGATGCCGAACAAAAACCGGACTCCGCTGTCTATGCCGGCTATAAAACACTTGCCCGCTGTCCCGGCGATATTACCGCTTACCAGATCATCGGGAATTCTTACCTGAAAGCCCGCAAAGTGGACAGCGCAATAAACCTGTACAAAAACCTGGCGCAGTACAACCCTAGTTTTAGTCACTATTTTATGGCCATTGCGTATGCTACTTCCGGCAATGCCAGCAATGCATTCAATGAAATAGATGCATCTATCGAAGCAGATAAATACAACCAGCAGGCTTATAATCTTGGTATAAAGCTCGCACAGCAAATGAAAGATCAGGGCAGGGCAGAGGACTACTACGATAAAGCAAAGAAAGCGTTCCCCGATGAGGAAAGTAAGTAATAATGCTGATCGTTAATTTGTGCCCGACTGCTTTTTGGCTGCGGCCGAGTCGCTTGCCTTTTCTTCTTCCTTTACTTTTTGCAGCAGTTCCTCATTCTGCTTGGCGGCATATTTGTTCCCGTGGAAGAATTCACTGAAGTTATCGAAAGATTTTCTCCAGCCTATACCGAAACCGCTGCGTGTAATGTCGCGGTCCAGGGTCACATCATAGTCGCTCGTGCGGAATGCGCTCAGCCGCACGCCGCTGCTTTTCGCAAGCTGGTACTGTATGCGGAAGTCACCCGTAATGTTGAAGTTAGAAGTATTGCTGGCGCTCGTTGGTTTGCCCCAGTCAGATGTACTGCCAACTTCTACGTTCAATCTGTTATTGAAGAAATTGCCCCCAAGTCCACCGTAGATCAGGTTCCTGTTACCGGTGTTTAGGCTCGATGGGTCATTGTAGTTATAGTTGGTATAGTTCAGCGTTACGCTCAGGTCTTTGTTCCCGGTTACCCGGTTGATCATGTTGGTAAGCGTTGCAGACGTAGTGCTGGAAAGCGCCTGGCTAAGGCTGTTTATCGCGCCGGATTGCACCGTTGCGCCCGCTATGGCATCAGGCTGTATAAAGGCGCCAAACAACAACAGCGAGCTTACCTCTTCCACCTGCTGCTGAGGGTCGCTGTTGATCAGCATTAACCGGCGGTATCCCACTGTGCCTTGTGAGTGCGAGTCCTCAAGGCCTATGTCAAACGTAAGATCGGGCTTGGTAAGGTATCCTGCCATCTTCACTTTTACGTCCACATCCTGGCGCGTCTGCGCGTCCGTACGGTCGTTTCCCGACAGCGCGGCCTGGTCGGCCTCATTGAGGATGTCTATCAGTCTCGCTTTGGCTTTATATACCGCATCAACATTCACCGTAGTGCTTCCAAAGGGGCCGTTAAAACTCACCGTGCTGCCCGACTGCAGGTTGAACCTCTTTTGCAGGAACAGCTTCTTATAGGTATAAGTATAAGTTCCGTTATCTATAGTATACAACCCGTTCATGCGGATGTCATTGTTAGGTGGAATATCCATTATTATGCGTCCTGTTCCTTTTGCCGATATTTCGTCACCGGTGGTAGGGTCCAGTACTATGTGCATTTCTGCAAGACTGTTGATATTGGCATCAATGTTTATGCTGATCTTGCTCTTACTTTTTCTTGCCGTTTTTTCCTGGGTTGTGCCAATAGTTTTGAAGGATGCATAAGTGTAGCCCGATACGTCCCCGCTACCAGAGCTTATCGGTATATAGATCCGCGACTCGGCCGCGGGAGTAGCATTGTTCAGCTCCATCTTAATATCATTAAAAGGTCCCTTGATGGTGAAGGAATCAAGCCCCGCTATAAGATGTCCGTAGAAAACATTGTTGTCATTGGAGGTTAGGTTGAGTGCTTCAAATTTCTGCGATGCAATGGTAAGATGCATGTGCATATTTTTGAAGAGATTGTGCGAAAAATGGCCGGTTAATGTCGCCGTATTCTTATACGCATCAAAGAGCTTCACATTGCCAAAACTGATACGTCTTGTGGTTACATTTACTACGGCAGAGGGTATCGTATAGCTGCAGCCGGTATAGTCTATATGTACCCCCGCGTTCTGCAGGTTCACCGTGCCACTCATCTCTGGTGCATAAGAAGCGCCGTTAAAGGCCACGCTTCCGTTCAGCGTACCGGAGAGACGGCTCATGATACCCGTCAGGAATGGAGATGCCCAAACCACAGGTGCGTTGTTGAATTGTATCACCCCATCCAGCTTTTGGTGAGTGGTGGTGTCAAAAGAAATATTGCCACTGGCAACTACCGATGCATCACCCCTGAAAATACCGGTCTGCGGATCAAGCCGCATCAGTTTTTTCTTTCCGTCGTAGTCGCCTATCAGGCTGATGGTGCCTACTGTGTCCGCGCCAAGTTTTACATCTGTGGCTCTTATGTTGGCGTTGATGAACAGGTCGTCAAATATCTTGTCGATCGTTATTGTCCCGTTTACACGGCCATCTGGCTGGTAAGCAGCAAGGCCTGCCCATGTGCCAAGTTGCCCAAGATCAAGATTTTCGGTGCTGATAAGGATGGATTCATCATTATTCTGTAACTGGGTTGCCGCGGTGATCTTCTGTAAACCAGATGAAAGCGAGAAGCCCTGCACCAGCAGATACTTGTTGCTGTAAACCACTTTACTGCCACCGGCAATATCCCATCTCGCCTGGTTCAGGTAGAATTGAGAGGGTAACAAGGTGAGGAACAAAGAATCTTTACGCGCCAG
>CAINOM010000457.1 GCA_903851455.1 uncultured Bacteroidota bacterium
AAATCACCAATATTGGGTATAGCTTAGCAGAATGGCATGCATCTGGTTTATCCTGTATTCCCCTTTTATGCCACCCTTGGACAGAACACCCAGCGGGCTGGTGAGATAAATGCCAAAGTGAGGATCCAGGTATTGCGCGCGGGACGTTGTGCACACAAAAAGTGAACATAGAACGAGGAGGCTGGTCAGTACTTTTTTCTTCATAACAGTTCCGGCAGAATACAGTAAGGCAATTTTGATCAAAGCTATAATAATATTTCTATTAGGCTGCACTCAGATAGGTCTATTGCGATAAAATTGTATATCTGCTGTGAGTGCTTGCGTTAACTTAACACTCACATCATTTTAGCTAGTTTGTGATACATTTGTTATTTGAAAGTGTTTTTTAATAGCAATTATAATCACGTGATGAAAAATGAGGTTGTAGAGACGTTGAGAGCTGAGGAGGTGTCGGACCTTGTGATCAATAGTTTGCCTGGTGTTTTTTATCTGCAGGCACAGGACGGTCATTATATCAAGTGGAATAAGAATTTCGAATTATCATCAGGATACTCTGCCGAAGAAATACCCCTGCTCAACCCACTGGTCTTTTTTGAAGAAAAGGACCATGCGCGAATGATCGCGATCATAGAAAAAGTCTTTGAGGAGGGTGCAGCCGAGATAGAGGTGGATACGATCACCAAAAGTGGCAAAATAGTACCATTCTTCCTGAATGGCAGGGCTGTGAATTATGAGGGCCAGCATTGCCTTATTGGTATGGGGATTGACATTACCAAGCGCGTCAACGCAGAGAAAGAGATCAAGCAAAAGGAATCGCACCTCAATGCCCTTTTTGAGAATATGGGCGGAGCGATCTTCCTGCTGGATACTAACAAAAGATTGGTGATCTTTAATAATGAACTGGTCAAATACTATAAAATATTTGCCGGCGACGCACCCAGGATCGGTGATCCTGCCTATGATTTTTTGTCGCCGGAACGTCTGAAAAGAAAGTACGATATACTGGACCGTGTTTTAGCCGGTGAGAAGCAGGTGCTGGAAACCGACTATGAGCGGAACGGACAGCGCTTTTTTTTTCGCGCCGGTTTCAATCCTATCGTTGTTGATGATAAGATAACGGGCATATCCTGTTATGTTATTGACGTCACTTCACTGAAGAAAGCCGAACTGGCCAGCCAGAAAGCACAGGAGCGCCTCAATTATCACATCAATAACAGCCCGCTCGCCGTTATCGAATACGACAAGGATATGAAGGTGACCTTCTGGAGCAAGAGGGCCAGGGATATCTATGGGTGGAGTGAGGAAGAGGTGACGGGTAAACGACTCGCAGATTTTTTGCTTTATGAGGAGGATGTCGACAAAGTGACAGAGGGGTTGCGTATCCATGAGATGAGGCAGGAGAAAGGGCCGCTGGCCAACAGGAACTATTCAAAAGATGGCAGGGTCTTGTATACCCGCTGGTATAATTCATTTCTTACTGATGAGCACGGCAACATTGAAACAATAATGTCCGTAATACGCGATGTCACCGAGCTCTGGAAGGCTGAGCTGCAAAGAGAGGAGATGGCCGATGACCTGGTGAAAAGGAATAATGAACTGGAGCAGTTTACCTACATCGTTTCGCACAACTTACGTTCGCCGGTGGCCAGCCTGCTCGGCCTTACCGAAGTCCTGTCCGAGTTTGAATTGACAGATGAGGAACGGACGGATATCGTTGCCGGGATCGCTCAGTCTGCTCAGCGGCTTGACGACGTTATTAAAGACCTCAACGCCATTCTTCACCTTAAAAATAAGCAGGACGACAAAAAAGAGGCGGTTTTGTTCTCGAAAGTCGTAAACGAGATAGAGCGTGGCATTGATGATTATTACGGCAATGATTTTGTTATTGAAACGGACTTCTCATCGATAGATGAGCACCACACCCTGAAAAATTACATCGTAAGTATTTTCAACAACCTGATCTCTAACAGTATCAAATACCGGCGGCAGGGAGAGACACCTGTTATTAAAATAAAAAGTGAGCTTTATGGTTCGAAACTTGTGCTCACCTTTAATGATAACGGTATGGGAATAGATACCACTAAAAATAATAACGAGATATTCGGACTATACAAGCGCTTCCATTTTCACGTAGAAGGAAAAGGACTCGGATTATACATGGTCAAGAACCAGGTAGAGTCGCTTGGCGGAAAAATCAGTGTAGCCAGTGTACCCGGCCTGGGCACCGAATTCCGGATCGAATTCGATATTTAGGCTGGCTCAGTCGGCCTTTGTCCAGACGGTTGTGCGGCCAATAAATGAAAAGCCAATATAACCACGCACATCCAGCTCACCTCCCTTATTCGTTATTTTACAGCTATAGGTTTTGCCGTTCTTGGGATCGTATATAGTGCCGTCTTCGTATCCCTTCTCTCCGTCTTTCGTAAATCCTTTTAGCAGCACCAGCCCCAGCAGCGCGTCATTTTGCCTGTTCTTGTCAGGGTTGTTCTTGTCCACTTTTGGTTTGCCATCGGCGTCGGGTACTTTCAGCCATACTATCTTGCCGTAAAATTTTCCATCGGTCGCCTTGTAGATCTGTATTTTGGCGGTTTTTTCTTCATTATACCAGAGGTTGCGTTCCAGCGGATCGGCCTGGGCAAATGACAATGTACGGGTTCCGGCGAAGATGATGAAAAGGAAAATGTGCAAGGTGTACTTTCTCAGCATATGGATCTATTTGCCAATAAATATAGCAAAATCCTGCCAGCAAAAAAACCTAATTGGCATCGGTAATTGAGCCCACTCCGGATATATCCTGTGATATTGACGGATGGCCTTTGTACTTGATCGTCCCGGCCCCGCTGATGCTTGCAGACAGGGTAGTGGTAGCATTAACCTCACTGGTCCCGGCCCCTGAAATTGACGCTTCAGTTTCAACGGACTGCAAACCAAATGCTTTGATCTTTCCCGCGCCGCTTACTTCGTAGCTCGCTTTTTTCACAGATCCACCTTTCACAATGATATTGGCCGCGCCCGATACATCCGAAGCAAAAGTATCTACGGTAATATTGTCGATCACCACGTCCGCGGCACCCGAAATATCGAGGTCAAATGCCGGACCGGCAATGTTGCCATGTATGTCTGCATCGGGAGCGCCGGTGAGCGTAAGCGCGGCCAGCGAGGGCACTGTTATTTGTGCAGTGATACTATCTCCATCAAGGATCCATGTTTCGCTCAGATCAGTCGTAAGCAGCAGCACATTATCTTTTACAGTTGCGCGGATGTGTTTCAGGATGTTTTCATACCCGCTTAGTTGCACGCTGGCCTGGGCGCCTGCCTGCACCGTTATGCTGGCCTTAAGCGGCACCTCGATCTCTACCGAAGTAAAAGACGCGACGGAAGGGGATGTGGTTGTTTTGTTGCCTTCGCCTTTAAGTGTATTGATCCTGCAGGACGTAACTGACAGCGCCAGCGAGAGAACCGCGCAGATAAAAAAAAGGTGTTTTTTCATGGGGAGCAGTTTTAAAAAAAGCAGATAAAAAAACTTCGGTCAGGCACTTCTGTTTTGCTTCCACCACAGGAAGCCTACAGTACCCATAAAGATCAGTGGTAAGAATGCCAGGTAAACGATACCACCGTTCAGCCCCTTCGCGCTTTTGTCATCCATTCCGGCCGCAGCTTTCGTGCAAACCGAACAGCCCTGACCATAAGCGGCACCGCTCAACATTATCAGCAATAACCCCGCGAACACGAACCTTTTCATATTGTAAAATTACCATGAAGGCGGGAGAAAGCCAAATCTGGTTATCTGTGGTGTTTATAGCCGGCTGAGTCGACTTGTCAGTTGTAATATTTCACTGCCGGAGTCAGCCTCCGGACGACTTATAGGTGCGGCACGTAGTACGGACTTATCATCAGGTATACCAGCACCCCGGTGATGCTCACGTACAACCATAGCGGCCAGGTATACTTTGCCAGTTTCTTGTGCTGCTCATATTCGCCGGTCAGTGAGCGGTATGCAGTGAACAAGATGAAAGGCAGGATGATCGTGGCCAGGAAGATATGGGTTATGAGGATAAACAGGTAGATATAGTACTTCGCATCATGCGCTCCACCATATTTAGTTTCATCAGCCAGCAGGTGGTGGCCGATGTAAGATACAAGGAACAATACCGAGAGAACGATGGCGGTCATCATTAGCCGCTTATGCAGCAGGAACTGCTTGTTCCTTACGGCCATCAGCGCCCAGACCAGCAATACCGAAACCGTGCCATTGATTACGGCATTGGTCAGCGCCAGCAAATGCACATTGAAGCCAAGATCCACGCCCTTGAACAGCTTGAAATTCACTAAAAATGCAACCGCTGCAAAAACTACGAACGATGCGGTCCATATCAGCAGATTTGCTTTTTTATCGTTCTTCTTAAGAGATGGTGTTAACATATAAATTCAAAATTC
>CAINOM010000458.1 GCA_903851455.1 uncultured Bacteroidota bacterium
CTACAAAAGGTATCCGAAAGGGTACCTTTTTTGTTTTACAACATTGGACGAGAGGGGGTCGATGCCCGTACATGCTACAAAAGGTATCCGAAAGGGTACCTTTTTTGTTTTACAACATTGGACGAGAGGGGGTCGATGCCCGTACATGCTAAAGAAGGTATCCGAAAAACGACATATTGAAGGGCCTGCCTATCGTTGTAATCGGCGAAATATTCTGTGGCGACTTTGGAGGATGCTCTAAACGCTGAATATACTTACTTATTCTTCGAGGCTCGACGCCCTCTTCCCGAATTTTTAGAGGCTGGCCTGTTACTCAATATCCAATACTTTTTTCGCAATGCCCCTGTTATCAGTTGGCAATGTAAACCAAAACGTCGAGCCCTCGTTTGCTTTTGCCTCGGCCCAAATACTGCCGCCGTGACGGGTAATAATACGATGTACCAGGGCAAGACCTATGCCGGTGCCTTTAAACTGCGACTCGGAATGCAGGCGCTGGAATGCTTTGAACAGCCTGTCGGCAAACTGAATGTCAAAACCGATGCCGTTGTCCCTCACGTAGTAGCACACTTTTCCCCCTTCTGTCTTAGAGCCGATCTCTATCCTCGGTTTATCCTTTTTGGACGAGTATTTTATCGCATTATGTATCAGATTCATCCATACCTCGTTTAGCAGGGCCTTATCGCCATACGAAGGTGGTAAAGTACCTATTTCTATATCATAACCCCGCGTGTTGACAGGATCGAGTTCCCTGCAAATGTCTTTTACAATAGCCTCCGTATCCACCGTACTCTTTACAATTTCCTTCTTGCCCGACTTAAAAAAGGTCATCAGGGACTCTATCATGACCTCCATCTTGTTGGCACACTCCCCTATCATATCCACATACTGCTTGGCTTCTTCCGGGAGGCCCTCTATATCCCCATCGTTGATCAGATTCATGATAGACATCATGGAGTGCAGCGGCGAGCGCAGGTCGTGGGAAACAGAATAAGAAAATGATTCAAGATCGGCATTTGTGGCTTCCAATTGCATCGTCCTTTCACGCACACGGGCCTCCAGGTCTTCATTCAGTTTCAAGATGTGCTCTTCCGACTTTTTCCTTTCGGTTATGTCCCGCATATTCGACACAATAGCATTTACAAACCGCACGTGAAGCATGTTTGTAATAGTGCCTTCCACCCATACATATTCTCCTGAACTCTTCTGCAATCGTGCCGTGCCATGAACAGGCTTCCCCGGGCATGCGAGCGCCTCATCGTACAATGCTCTTACCTTGGGCAGGTCATCAGGGTGAACAAAACTGAAGATGGTAGGTTTGCTACCCCGTATAGCTCCAGGTTTCCACCCAAGCAGTTTATCGGGCCTGGGGCTTTTGTAAAATTTCCCCGCGGCATCACTAAGCGTTATACCATCGTGGATATGCTCCACAAGCGAGCGAAACCTCAACTCGCTGTACTTCAGCTTTAGTAAGATGGCATTCCGCTCAATAGCAAACCTGATCGTTTGCTCCAGTTCGCTGAAATTAAAATCCGATTTCACCAGGTAATTCTGAGCACCTTCCCTGAGCGTCTGAAGCGCTATTCCTTTGTCGTCAAGGCCAGTGATGATCACTATTGCCGTATCAGGAAAAGCGGTCTTTACTGCTCGGAACAATTCAATGCCCCTTTTATCAGGCAGGTTAAGATCGAGCAGTATCAGTGTAATTGGCTGTGAAAGTATGTGAGGCAGGCTTATATCGCTAAGCCGGCCAATAACAAGCAACTGCGAGCCCGCATAGGTGGTTTTTGCCAGGCTTTCTCTCAGGAGGTAAATATCATCGTCATCGTCTTCAATGAGTAGTAACGCAATTTTTTGTTCCATAGGCAGGTTCTGGAAATTGATAAAAAACCAGGCCAACAACTATTACATAATGTTCTGAACCAAGGTGTGGTTTCGGGATTGTCAATTGGTGATTTTCGGCCCCATCACGAGGAAAGAAAATGGATTTTTCTTTTCGTTTATGAACTGTCTTCTGTTGGGTGTTTGTAAATGAACGTACAATATTGCTAGGGTATCACCGCGTGCGGCAAATCAGGCAGTTGTTTCTCAGACAAGAAACGGATTTATTACTCCTATTTTTTTACCTTTGCCTGCCTCTGATGAAAGCATGGGCTGGAACAGATACTTAACCGACTACAATGGCGCACATACCTTTTAATAAGCCCTACCTTACGGGCAAGGAAGTAGATTACATATACCAGGCAGTACAATCGGGTAAGATCTCCGGAGATGGTATGTTCACTAAAAAGTGCCATGAATTTTTCGAGAAAAAGTATGGCTTTAAGAAGTGCCTGCTCACCTCTTCCTGCACAGATGCGCTTGAAATGGCTGCCATCCTGCTGAATATCGCACCGGGCGATGAGGTTATTATGCCTTCCTACACCTTCGTTTCTACCGCTACAGCCTTTGTATTACGTGGCGCTAATATCATTTTCTGCGACAGCCGCAGCGATCATCCCGGTATGGACGAAGACCAGATCGAGCAACTGATCACGGAGAAAACCAAGGCGATCGTTCCGGTCCACTATGCCGGCGTAGCCTGCGATATGGACAAGATCATGGACCTGGCTGCGAAGTACAACTTATTTGTAGTTGAAGACGCTGCGCAGGCTGTGGAGGCCTATTATACGGGAAGGGACGGCATCAAAAAACCATTGGGGTCCATTGGTCACCTGGCTGCGTTTTCCTTCCACGAAACCAAGAATATCATGTCGGGCGAAGGTGGTATGCTGGCGATCAATGATGAGCGGTTTTTCGAGCGAGCTGAAGTGATCAGGGAGAAAGGAACAAACAGGAGCAAATTTTTCAGGGGCGAAGTGGATAAATATGGCTGGTGTGATATTGGCAGCTCATTCCTGCCCGCAGACATTATCGCGGCATTTCTCTATGCCCAGGTAGAAAATGTCGAGGATATTCAAAGGAAGCGTATTTCACTGTGGAACCAGTATATGGAACTGCTGGCGCCGTTAAAGGATCGCTTTTCATTACCATATATCCCCTCATTTGCCACAAACAATGCGCATATGTTCTACCTCGTTGGCAACGACCTTGCCGACAGAACACATATCATAGACCACCTTAAGAAAAATGGGGTTAACTCTGTGTATCACTACCTGAGCCTGCACAAGAGCCCGTACTACGGACCTAAATACCACGGCAAAGAGTTGCCGCAGACCGACCGCTATACCGATTGCCTGTTCCGGCTACCGATGTTCTATGAGCTTACCGAAGCGGATGTAGTAAAGGTGGTGGAAACACTGAAAAGCGCGTAAAAGAAGCGACGAACAAATTGGTGGAATTACCCGGGAATACTGCTTACCCCCCGCTTTATCAAAAGCGCATCCACCTCAGCCAGCACGGTCGCCATTACTTTCTTTTTTTCGTACTTCTCTATGACGAGGTTGCGGGCGTCCTCGGCCATTTTTTCCGCGGCATCGCGATTATCAAAGCACCATTTTATGGCCCTGACAAAATCCTCCGGCTTATGCACACGCAGATAGTGCACACCGGGTGCCGCTTCGATCCCCTTGATCCCGGTAGATGTTGTGATCACGATCTTCCCTGCGGCCATAGCTTCCAGTATTTTCACCCTGATCCCGCCACCGGTTAAGAGTGGTACTATGAGTATCTTTTTATCGGCGATAAAGTCTTCAGCGCTGGGCACCTCATCCAGGCAGTATACGCCTTTCAGGTTTATCTTTTTGAATTCTTCCGGCATATTCCTGCCGGCAAAGTAAAACTCGAATTTGGGAATGGCCTTATGAATATAGGGCCACGCATGCTTCAGGAACCATTTCATGCCGCTCTGGTTGGCTATCCAGTCCATGGCGCCTATATGGTAGCCCACCCATCGCTCGCGGGTGTTACCGGGCTTAATTTCCGGTATGCTGATGCTAAATGGCGCAACAACAATATTGTGCGTATCCGCCAGCCTGGCCACTAGTGATGCGTCCTTTTCGGTGATGGCCAGCAACAGATCATACTGCTTCCACGCAGCCCTTTCAAAATCCCGGACACGCTTGGTGAGGTTATCGAAGTAGATGCGTTTTATATGGTTCTTCGTCTTTTTCTCGAGCCCTTTCCATATCTGGTACTCCACATTGTGCAGGCGCAGCACCGTTACGGCATCAGAATTCATTTTAATCACCGGCATATAGGTAGAGAGGTAGACGCTTTCTACCTGCACTACGTCGGGTTTAAAGGACTGCAGCACTTCTTTAAGTCGCGCTTTAAATTCTTCGCTGTAAAAACGTTTGGCATGCTCCGGCTCCTTACCAAAAAAATAGTTCTTCAGAATGTCGAACGGCTTTAGCTTATTATCAACATCTACCCAGCTAAAACCAGATAAGTGTGTAAATAAACGCTCAAGTGCCACGTGGGCAATGTGGTGCCGGGAGGTATTCATAGACAGCAGGTAGACTTTCCATCCTGCCTCGTGGTACCCTTGTATCATGGCGTCCATTGCCATGTTACCACCATCCTTTAATGGATAGGGCACCCTGTTGGTAAGAATAAGTATTTTACGTTCCTGCATCCGCAGGGCGAAAATAGATAAATGTTGCCTTTAAAAATAGAATAAGGGGAAAAGCACACATACTTATTTTACTACGTTATACCGCCAGCGCGAATAATGTAATAAGGCGGTATTGTCTTAAATTTGGAACATGATGCCCAAAAAGAAGGTGGTGTTCCTTGGCTCCAAACCGATCGGCTATGAGTGCCTCGCATATCTCATATCTCAGAAAGATAACCTGAATATAGAAATCACAGGCCTGCTCACCCACGCCCGCAAAGAGTTCGGTAATGCCCACGACCTGAATGTTCTTGCAGGCGAGCACCGTATACCCCTGCTGGAGAGCCTTGCAGAACTGCCTGAATGCGACATTCTTTATTCCGTACAATACCACGAAGTGCTTAAAAAGGAGCACATAGAAAAAGCCTGCGAAGCAGCCGTGAACCTCCACATGGCCCCCCTGCCCGAATATCGCGGAGCAAACCAATTCTCATTTGCATTACTGGAAGAAAAAAAAGAATTTGGCACCACGATCCATAAAATAGATCACAGGATAGACCATGGGGATATTCTGTTTCAGAAACGGTTCCCAATTCCTGATGACTGCTGGGTGCATGATCTCTACCAGCTGACCTATAAGGCATCGCTCTACCTGTTTCAGCAGACCCTCGCCCACCTTGTCGCGGGCAATTATAAGCCGGTACCTCAGGAAGTACTTGTGGGCAAATATGGGACCAGCATCCACTATCGTAAAGAAATGGCCGAAATAAAAGTCATCAACCTCGACTGGCAAAGAGAAAAAATAGAACGCCACATCCGCGCCACGTTTATGCCAGGCTTTGAGCCGCCATATTGCATCATTAACGGCGAGAAAGTGCATTTTAGCCGGCAGTAAACATCATCTCGATCCACAGGATATCGCATAAAGAATAAAGCCATTCCGCACCCGGAATGGCTTTATTCGCAAATGAATGATCTTATTTCCTCTTTTCCTCACGCACAGGCCCCTGGTGCTGCGGCCGCGGTGCGGGTTGTGGCCTGTGTTGTGGCCGTGGCTGCGGCTGCGCTTGTGGCCGTGGCTGTGAGCGTTGTGGCTCACGCTCCTGCGGCTGTTGGTACTGCTGTGAGCGACCCTGAGGTTGCGGCTGCTGATACTGCTGCGGACGACCCTGTGCCGGGCGCTCCTGCTCACGCGGCGCTACCTCTTGCGGGCGACCCTGTGCTGGGCGCTCCTGTTCACGCTGCGCTGGCTGCTGTACATGCTCCTGCTGCATCGGTTGTGTATGTTGCTCGGGCACGCCACGTCCGGGTTGCTGCTGGTATGTTGGCGGCTCCGGCCGGCCGGTATTATGATTGTTTCCTGCCGGGTTCTGATTGTGCATTTCCTGGTGGAAAGCCGGCTGGGTACGCTCGTCAGAAAAACGCTCCGGCCTGCCAACCGGATGCGTTGCGGTCACTACATTGGCAGGACGGGCAGAAGTAGCAGTTTCCCTGTTTATAGCTGGACGATACACGCTAACCGAACCTCCGCTGACATGCGACTCGCCCGGAGCACTTGCGCTTGACACACGGTATACTTCAACCGGGCGGTGTGATTCTCTTTCTATTACTTCGCGACGAGGGCCATAATAATAACTGGTGTGACTGCCATGATCCTCATATGTTTCCGTGATGTAGCTGCTGTGGCTGATGTAAATATTAGTGCGGCTTGGCTCGTAGTAGCTATATACGTGAGGATGATACAGGTACTCAGGTCCTACAAATACCCAGTAGTTATCCGGATATTCATATACCCCACCCGGCCTGTAACCAGGGCCCATTGGCGCCCAGCCATAGTAGCCGCCGCCAGAGCGCCAGCTTACCCATGCCGGTGCCCACTCATGACCAGGTATCCATATCCACCCGTAGTAAGAATTGTATGTCCAGCGGCCATAGTGATAACACGCCCACCCCCATGGCGACTCCGAAACCCACATATTCCCGTATTCGGTCATAGCCCAATGCCCCTCAGTGGCGTACGGACGAAAACCAGGCTCTACATTAGGAACCCATACGTTGCCGTAGGCAGGGTCATACACCCACTGCCCATAGGGCGCAAGATTATCATAAAACGATTGATAAGATACTACTGCATCCTGCGCAAATGCTCTTGGTTGCACCGATGGAATGAGCACTAAGCCAAGAGCCAGCATGCAGATGATCTGCCTGTTAATTTTTCGCATGTGTTGTGTGATTTAAGGGATTGAGTAAATATCCCACAAAATAAGTCTTTTAATCAAATATCTATAAATTACCGAAAAACAGCTATCAAAGCAATCCACTTTTGTGCCTGCTGTTCCGGATCATTTTAAGGGCCGCCACTGCTGCCTCTTCGCCTTTATGACCATGTGCTCCACCAAGGCGTTCCCATGCCTGATCTTCGTTGTCGAGTGTAAGCACACCGAATATAACAGGCACTGGCAATGTAAGGTTAAGCTGTAGTATACCGTCGGTCACCGCCCTGCATACATAGTCGAAATGTGGTGTGCCGCCGCGTATCACCGCACCGAAGGCAATAATAGCCTCTGGCCTTTCATCCATGTCCTCATACTGCTCCCACACCTGCCTGCAGCCAAAAGGCAGCTCGAAGCAGCCCGGCACCGCCACCCTATCGATAATATCACCGGTAAAACGGTGTATCATGCTCTCGCAGCCATTCAGTAGTTCCCTGATGATCTTCTCATTCCATTCGGTATGTACGATCGCCACACGCGGCAACTTAAGTTGTTCCAGTGATTGTGTATCGTGTAAACTAATGCTGTTGTTCGATTGTGCCATAAAAAATTCCCCTTTTCGCCGTAAAGGTAAAAAGGGGAATGAAATAAAGTAAAAAAGAAAAACGCTTAGTTCGTCTCACCGAGGCGGGCCAGCTCCTTGTCCATATCGCGTGCCTGCATGCTGCGGGGATATTCATCACGAACACGCTTGAAAGCCGCTTTAGCATCATTCAGTTGGTTGCCGGCTTCATAGGCAAGACCCAGGTGGTACAGGTACATTGGGGTTACCATTACGTTATCCTTGTCGCCGGTAGCTTTCTTGAAATTTTCTATGGCCTTTGCGCTATTGCCACTTTCCATATAAGCATCGCCCAGAAGCCCCCATGCCTGGTAGCCCACCATTGTGCCCTTGCCATTGAATGACTCCAGGGACTTGATGGCGTTCTTGAAATCGCCCATCTTCAGGTAGCAAACACCTTCATAATAGTTAGCGAGGTTACCTGCAGCAGTGCCTTCATATTTCTTGGCTATCTTGGTAAAACCGAGGTTCTTACCATCACCATTCAGCGCCATATTCAAAGAGTCGGCCTGGAAATACATCTGTGGAAAAGAAAGTGCAGTAGCAGCTTTTTCTTCTGCAGGGCCTTTATAGAGCTTGGTATACGCAAAGTATACAACTACAACACCTAATACTACAGTGGTAACGGTACTGAGTATCTTTTTGTTCTTTTCGTAAAACGCCTGTAAGGTTTCAAGCGGATCTGTTTCTGGTTCCCTTTGTGCTCTCGATTCGGTGGTGATTTCTGCACCTGGTTGGTTTCTTGCTGAATTTGCCATGATTTATAACCCCAAACCCCTAAGGGGCTTATCAGCGCGAGTTGGGGTATTTCTTCGCGCGTTGTTATTTATGTTTTTTTATTAAATATTACTGACTATACACCTCCTCTCCTTCGGAGAGGTCGGGAGAGGTTTTAATCCACTATGAACGGATAATCCTTGTCTGCATAAATATCTTTATACAGTTCATTATCATCCGGCCATGGACTTTCCTCCGCAAACTTAACTGATTCTTCCACTTCCAGCTTCACTTTCTCATTTATCTGCTCTATTTGCTCTTCGGTCGCCCATTTATTGTCCATAATGGTCTTTAAAACCTGGTTTATGGGGTCCTTTTCACGATATTCTTCCAGTTCTTCCTTGGTGCGGTATTTCGCAGGGTCGCTCATAGAGTGACCGCGATAGCGATACGTCTTGATCTCCAGGAAGGTAGGTCCGCCACCCTCGCGGGCACGGCGCACAGCCCTTTCTATGCCTTTATGCACTTCCTCGCAGCTCATGCCATCTACACTGTCTGCAGGCATATCATAGGCATCAGCAAGGCGGTAGATATCCAGTACTTTAGATGTACGCTCTACCGAGGTGCCCATTGCGTAAAAGTTATTTTCACAGATAAATACGATCGGCAGCTGCCACAAAACCGCCATATTGAAGGTTTCATGCAGCATACCCTGGCGCGCAGCACCATCGCCAAACAGGCAGATGGTAGCCCTGTCGGTACCCGCATACTGCTCTGCAAATGCGATACCAGCACCAAGTCCGATCTGTCCGCCAACTATACCATGGCCGCCGAAAAACCTTTTTTCCTTAGAGAAAAAGTGCATACTGCCACCTTTCCCCTTCGTACAA
Organism: uncultured Bacteroidota bacterium; assembly: GCA_903851455.1. Lineage (GTDB taxonomy): Bacteria > Bacteroidota > Bacteroidia > Chitinophagales > Chitinophagaceae > Nemorincola. The sequence goes on from CAINOM010000458.1 coordinate 8,995, forward strand.
CCGGTCGCCTTGCCATACAGCTCAGCCATGCATTCCTTAGCGCTGATGCCCTTGGCTATTGCCAGCGCATGGTCGCGGTAAGCCGTGATCATGTTGTCGTCGTCGCGCATCGCAGTCATAGCACCGGCAGCTATCGCTTCCTGGCCTATGTATAAGTGACAGAACCCACGTATTTTCTGCATGCCATACAGCTGCCCGGCCTTTTCTTCGAAGCGGCGCTGCAAAAGCATGATCTCATACCAATACAAATATGTTTCTTTACCGAACGGAGTTTGCACTATTGTTTAAATTTGGTGCGAATTTATAAAAACTTTTGTTTCCTTTTGCAGCTTTGAACACTATAAATAAAATAACCTTACTCCAGTTCCGCAACTACTCAGCTGCTACATTCGGGTTTCCGGCCCCTGTAATGTGTATTGCAGGCCCAAATGGCAGTGGTAAAACCAACCTGCTGGACGCTGTTTATTACCTCTGCTATACCAAGAGCTACTTCAGCGCCTACCAGCAAAACAACGCCCAGAACGGCACAGACGGCTTCCGGGTAACGGGGATATTCAACCGCAAAGACCGCCAGGAAACCATTAGCTGCAAATGGAAGGACGGCAAAAAAGAAGTATATAACAACGATGTAGAATATGAAAAGGTAACGGACCACATCGGTTTATACTCGGCTGTGATGATTGCCCCCGATGACACCGAACTGATAAACGGCAGCAGCGAACTGCGCCGCAAATGGATTGACGGCATTCTGAGCCAGGTGGATAAAGCCTACCTCGAAAAACTCATGCGCTACCAGCGTATCCTCCAGCAGCGCAATGCCTGGCTGAAGCTACAGTACCTGAAACCTACCGACAACAAGACCGAACTGGAGTACTATGATGCCGGACTTGCGGCAGACGGCACCTACATCTACGACCAGCGAAAGATATTCCTTGACGCCTTTCTGCCACTGCTCAACGACTTTTACCATCGCCTCTCGGGCGGCAAAGAAGCCATAATAGTTACCTACACCAGCGACCTTGCCCAAAAGCCGCTCGCCGCATGGCTGGCCCAAAACCTGCAGCACGATCTCCGCTACCAGCGCACCCTGCGGGGCATACACAAAGACGACTGGGACTTCAGGCTGAACGAGCTGCAGCTAAAACAATTCGGCTCGCAAGGCCAGAAGAAAAGCTTTCTGTTTGCACTGAAGCTGGCCCAATACGCCTACCTCGCCAAAGCCCAGGGTCACCTCCCCATCCTGCTCCTCGACGATATCTTCGAAAAGCTCGACCAGAACCGCATGGAAGCCCTGCTGCGTATCATCCGCGGCGACGATTTCGGACAAGTGATCCTCACCGATACCCACCCGGAACGGATAAAAGAGGCATTTGGTAAAGAGGCGGAGGTGGGGTTTATTTATTTGACGCACTGATCCATCAATACGAATTCACCGCAGAAACAACTGCCTCAATGATGCCATAATAAAGCCGTGCAGACAATTTATCATAAAGATCGTTGTCTTCTTTATTGCCAAAGCCAAGATCATTCCATGAGCCCATACCGCCAAATACCCACGCCTGGCCAGCGGAGAACAATATTTGTTTTGCAGTGGTCGAATAGTTGTTCAGCGGTATCATATCCTTATGGTAGTACTGTTCATTGGGCTCCTGACTATCCAGCATCGCCAGTGCGGCTTCAAATTGTTTGCCCCAGGTTTCGAGGTTCTGTTTAAATGCGAATTGTATCAGGTCCTTTAGGGTATTACCAAGCTGCTCCTTCACCCTCCCCTGTTCCACCTGTATATTCAGCGTTTTCTGCCGCCAGCTGGTACGCCCATAATTTACCGACCATATCCGCCCGTCAGCAGCGTTCTGGTCATGCACCTGCCATCGGTTAGACCATAGGTTGGAGTAGTTTTTATGAACCGCTTCAATATACCACGTCCCTCCTCCCCCTACCAGCCCGGCAAGCTTATATTCCGGTCCCTGGCTTTGGTCCTTTGTCCCCTGGAAATACAGGCGAAGTTTCCTGCAGCCCTCTTTCTTCAGGTATTTGTACCACTCCGCCGGGCCAGGCGCCACAATTGTTTCCTTGAGCTTTTTTGAGAACAGCTGCTGGTGAAACTCTATAAAATCTACCTTGCTGCAAAACTGGAACGTAGAGTTACCGGGATAAAACCCCACCGGCACATAATCGTGCGCCAGGTAATTGTTGCCATAAGAAGTCAGCGCCACCAGCTGGGCCAATACTCCATTCATAAACCTTTTTTAAACAAACGAGGTCGCCCATAGACAACCCCGTTTAATGATCCATCAACTTATCGCTTATCAACTTATCGCTTATCAACTTATCACTTATCAACCTATCAACTTATCAACCTATCAACTTATCAACTCA
>CAINOM010000459.1 GCA_903851455.1 uncultured Bacteroidota bacterium
ATGCATTTTCAAAGCATAAATATAGATCAAAAAAAATAATTAAAAAAGCGGCGCGCCAGACTTCAACCGACAGTTAATAACCGCAAAAAGCACAACCAGCACGATTCAGGACATCAAATCTCCTGTAACAATAATAATGCCACTTTTTATGTAATACTTTTAAATACGGTGTAACGCAGCAGCATTTCCAGTGCCAGGCAGATCACGGCGATCATGGCAAGCGGGAAAAATAACTCCGCATAATGCTTGTAGGACGTGACATCGATCTTCGTTTTTTCCAGCTTGTCGATATCTGCGTATATATCGCTTAACGATTTGTTATTGGTAGCACGGAAGTATTTGCCGTTTGTTTCGGCTGCGATCTTTTTCAGCAATGGCTCATCTATTTCCACCGGCACCATTTGCTTTTGCACGCCCATAGGTGTTTGCACAGGCATAGGCGCCTGCCCTATCGTTCCTATACCTATAGTATATACACGCACTTTATAAGCCTTTGCTATCTCCAGGGCCGTGGTGGGGTCTATAAGCCCCATATTGTTCACACCATCCGTCGTAAGGATGATGACTTTGCTTTTGCCCTTGGTAAACCGTAACCGGTCTACCGCCGTGGCGAGTCCCATCCCTATAGAGGTACCGTCGGTTATCATCCCGTTCTTTACCTGCGATATCTGCTCTTTCAGCACGCCGTGATCTATGGTTATGGGGCACATAGTGAAGCTCTCACCCGAAAAAATAACCAGGCCGATCCTGTCGGTAGGGCGTTGGTCCACAAAATTCAGGGCCAGGGCCTTGGCTGCCTCAATGCGATTCGGTTTAAAATCTTCAGCGATCATACTGCCCGAAACGTCCATGGCAAGTACGATATCTATGCCCTCGCTGTCAATGTTCTCGGTTGTATTCGATGACTGCGGCCTTGCCAGCGCTATGGCCAGAACAACAAGTGTAATGACACGCAATATGAACAATACAGGCCGGAATGCGGCCTTGCCCCCGGCATGCGCACTATCGAGGCCCGATAAGGTCGTAAGCCGCAGTGCAGGGTTATCATCTTTCTTGCTCCGCATCTGCCACCATATCATAAAGGGTATGAACAGCAGCAGGCCGAAGAAAATGGGGTATGCAAAAGTTATATGCTTCCAGTCAAGGAACGTGCTCATGTTGTTTTTTCTGTTGGAATGTCAATAATTACCGGTCTTGAACTATTTACAAACTCTTTGGCTTTTTCCATTGCATCCGTATGTTCCTGCGGCAGTGGCTGGGCCTTTGCAAATTTCGCAAGGTCTGCCGTCTGCAATATCACCGACAGTACACTTTGATACGGCTGCAGGTCTTTCAGCAGTTGTGCTTTATATAGCAACTCGTCCGTAGTCAGCTCCATCGCCGGCGTGTGGAAGCGCTGTTCTATATAATTCCGCACGATGTCTGTAAGTTCCACATAATACTGCTTTACCTGGTTTTTCTGCCACAGTTGCCGTCCTTCCAGTTCGCCCAGCATGCGCAGTGTTTTGTCCTGCAGGCTCTCCACTGGCCCCAGTGGTTTTGGCGGCGCTACCTTTTTGTTCTTCAGGAAGTAGATGACCACAAACACCACCAGCAGCAGGAACAATCCTCCGCCCACGATATAAACGATGTAATCGCGCCAGGTACTCTTTACGTACACGATGCCCTTTATTCCTTTAAAGCCTTTGGTGGTATCCACCGCTACGGTCTGTACTAAAAGATTGAAAGAATCAGTCTGAACCGTATAAGGCGCTCCCGAATTAGGAACAATAGAAAAGACAAACGGCGGCACCTTAAACATACCAGAATCGAAACCTGTGATCACCAGGCGCTGGCGATAGGTAATGAAACCTCCCTGTTTTATGGTATCTATTTTTCCGCGCTCGGTTATCTCAAGCTTACCAAACGAATCAGGAATGGCTGTCCACTCTACCCTACCCACCGAGGGATTATTCTGTACCTCGATAAAGACCCGTGCAGGGTCTCCCACGGTTATCCGGGTAGCATCCATGCGCGCGCCCGCCTTTGCATCGCCCTGTGCAAAAGCACCCGTCGAAAATACAAAAGCCAAGATCCAAAGTCCAAACCTGCCTGCCGATAGGTACGGAAGAGCTTTCCTCATATTATTCGGTAACATTTTAAAAAAACTCCTTAAAATCACTTTTTTAATCTTTGCGCCTCCCGCCCTTGCGGTTAAACAACTTCATCCCACAATCACAATCCCAAATTCCCAATCACCAATTCCAATAAAAGGGATCATCGGCCCTTGAAATAGGTCTGCAGCACCCTCACATAATCCTCATCCGTTCGCACATGTAGTAAAGATGCGCCACTTCTTCTGAAAGCCTGCACACAATATTTCTGCTGCTCGTCATATGCCTTTGCGTAATTCGTTCTCACCACCTTATTATCCGTATCCAGCCAGAAGGTCTTCCCGCTTTCCGCGTCCATCACCTGTATCAGGCCCGCCTGCGGCATCTCCTTATCATATTTGTCGTATACATGAATACCGATCAGGTCGTGCTTGCGGGCGGCAAGCTGTAGTGCCTGATCGTAGGGCTTGCTCACAAAATCGCTCAGCACAAAGGTTATGGTGCGTTTCTTCAGCACATTATTCAGAAATTCCAGCGCCACACGCACATCGGTGCTCTCAGCGCCACCACCCGGTTGCGGCGCCTTAGGCTCCAGCGCTATCAGCTCACGTATGATGCGCAATATATGTCCCTTGCCCTTCTTTGGCGGTATGTACTTCTCTATCTTATCGCTGAAGAAAATAACGCCGACCTTGTCATTATTTGTAGTGGCGGAGAAACACATCACCGCACCCAGCTCGGTGATCAGGTCGCGCTTCAGCTGCTTCTGTGTGCCGAAAAGTGAACTGGCGCTGATATCTACCAGCAGCATCACGATCAGTTCGCGCTCTTCTTCAAATACCTTTACGAAAGTGTTGTTGAAACGGGCGGTCACATTCCAGTCTATGAACTTCACGTCATCGCCCGGCATATATTCCCGCACCTCGCTGAATGACATGCCCCGGCCTTTGAAAGTAGAATGATACTCCCCGGCGAAGATGTGATTGCTCAGCCCCTTCGTTTTAATTTCTATCCGCCTTACCTTTTTTAGTATCTCAGCAGTTGTCATTGCATTAGTCGTAAGTAATCAGTCATAAGTCGTAAGTCAAAAACCTCAGTTATCCTCGGTGAAGCCTAATAACGTAACTCATTCTACTTCACCCACTCCTTCGGAGAGGTCCGGGAAGAGGTCTCACAAATGTAACCTTTGCGACCGGTATTACGCAAGAGGCAAATACTTAAAATTTTCTGAAAAATCGAAAAAATACGAGAAGCAATACCTCTTGGTAATACGTTGAAGAAGTCTTTTGTCAAGCATCTGGACTACCGAAAGATTTTTTTTGCCCGCTCGTGATTTAAAGTTGCGTTCCGTGACAACAATTAAATGATTACACAAACAATTTGGTAATAATTATCTTTAAATGTTCGCTTGTCTTAAAATGGCACTCTGTTTTCCTTGATATAAAATCAAACAATGAGAGTAC
>CAINOM010000460.1 GCA_903851455.1 uncultured Bacteroidota bacterium
GCATTTCCTCCCGTACCGCCGCCAGTGCCGGTCCCGCTGGTAGATCCTGTACCGCTTCCAGTTCCGGCTCCAGTATTGCCGCCTGTCGTACCACCCGTATTGCCACCTGTGTTTCCTCCTGCCGTGCCACTGCCAGTGCCTGCTCCACCACTGTTTCCGCCACCGGCATTGCTTGTATTTCCCCCGCCACTGGTATTTCCTCCACCTGCTGTGCCGCCCCCATTCTGATCCTGAGTGCCGCCGCCGCCGGAGGTTCCTCCGCTGCCTTTTCCGCCTCCGTTGTCGTCACTGCCATTTGAGCCACCATCTTTGCCGCCTTTTTGCTGGCCGCCGCCCTTCGGCTGGCGCAGGTCTTTCAAGCCTTTTCCGGACTCTGCAGGCGCGCTGACCGGGCCACCCTTATCCCCTGGTTTTGCCGGGGCTTTGGTGTTCAGTGCCTTCAGCCATCGCGACTTGTTATACAGCTGAGTCATGTTCAACTCGCCGGTAAGTGTTTTGGTTTGTGTATTGCCAATGGTATTACCGAGGTCGTATGCTACCGGCAAAGCTCCGGTCCACGAATAGTTCGCGCTATATCCCAGGCGCACGGTTATCCAGTCCGTCGCAGGTAGTTTCGACAGCGGCACATTGTACGAGCTATTGAAAGTCTGCACATAAGAAGTAGTATGCCCGAACGTCTTTATGCGGTCCCACAACGAATCCTTTTTCGCCTTGGTATCGATAAGTCCATATGGCTCATCAATACGGGATACGTTAGTTGCTGTATAGTCGAACGACAGAGATTTTGTCAGCTCCCACCGCAGGGTGTACACACGGTTCCAGTTAAATACTTTGTAGAACGTAGGCGGAATAACATAGCCGCTGCCGTCATTAATATTCCGCACCTGTGTCTCCTCATTCACGCGCGTCAGATCATTACGCATCGACAGGGTAGAAGGCAAAGGATTAAAATTGAAATCCCTTATCAGCGAGAACCATTTCGACTTCGAGCGGATATATTTCTTAAACGGCTCTATCGGTTTCGACTTGATTGCATAGGTATACCCGAGTCCAAACTTTTGCGTGGATAGGTTATCCATCGAGATCGTCGGGTTGTGTTTCAGCTGGTCGTTGTAAGAATAGCTGAAATCAAAGTTCTTAATGCTCCATATCTTGCGCGGCTTGCTGGTTGTTCCCGCCGCAGTGTTGCCGAGTATCTTTACGTTGGTGAAGTTGAAGCTCTTGATAGAGGTAAAGTCCTGTGTTGCTTTCTTTATCGAGTCGCGTGCTGCCGAAGACCTTGCCTTGCTTATTTCATCGGAGATCAGCACATCTGCGTCATTCGGGTCATATTTCGGATTGCTTACACTCTGCGTATATCCTGCAAAGAATGGCAGCTGCACGCCCCAGCTTTTCGGCATCAGTTTACCAAGCGACAGGTTCGTGGATGTGTTATACTGGGTGTAATTATCCTGTGAGCGTTGTTCTATTTTCTGGTCTATGTTGCCGTAGCCCGCAGTGTGCATACTGCCAGACAGGTTCACGTTGCCCAGGTCTGCGAGCTGCACCGCTACTTTGCCCGCAGCAGCATAGCCAGCCTGGTCATTGATGCCTGCCATCCTCAGCTCGTCAAACCATACTTCCGTACATTTTGGTAAGCCGTCATCGCCCTGCGTAGTGTTGGTCTTCTTGGGGTTAAGTACACCCAGCATTACATTCTTGGCGCCGCCTATGTTCGGGTTACCAACTATCACAATAGTGTTGCCCTTTGAGTCTGTTGTATAATAAGGTACGTAGGTAGTCCATCCCAGGGCATCGCGTTTCTTTTTTGCATCTACAAGATCCTGCAATACTATGTCCATTTCATTAGACCCCGGCCAGATGATGTCTGCTGACGAAGTGCCTGGCTGGGTTATCGTCAGCGGCATACGGTACTCGTAATAGTTGTTCGTAAAGTCACTGCCGATACGTATGAAGGCATCCACGTCTGCATTTTTCACCACAGGCTGGCCATACACTGTTTCCGCATGCATGAACATACGCAGGTAGGTGAACTGGCGCATATCCACATCTACTTCTTTATATACCGCTCTTGCATCACCATCCTGCAGCGCACAGGTCTTCAGCGACAGTGCCCTCTCATTCAGCTGTATCGTCTGCCCGGCAGAAACCGTTGTCAACTGACGGCTTACGCCCGGAGGTATTACATAAGGTATCGGGTAGCGTGAACCGTTTTCTTCGATGCTTACAGATGTTACTGTGAAGTCAGTAAGGCCCTGGTTCTGTTGTGGCAGTGCCTCGCCCGGTGTCATCAGCGAGTAGTTGTAGTTGCGCCACTGGTTGCGGCCCAGTTCCAGTGTCGCGAAACGCAGGATCGCACTGTCCTTCCATCCGCTCATGA
>CAINOM010000461.1 GCA_903851455.1 uncultured Bacteroidota bacterium
GCATAATTATGCCAAGGCTGGCACGATTATTTAACCATACGGGGCTAAACCAAAACAGTTTATGAAACACAATCATCACGAAGAAGCAGCAAAGCACCACACAGCGGCTGCAAAGCATCACACAGAAGCGCACAAAAATCATCAGGAAGGTAATGATGATATGGCTGCATCGCACGCTCATGCAGCAGATGGCCACGCGGCTATGGCTAATGAGCAGTCGAAAGAGGCTTCAAAAAAATACACCGAGACACCGGCAGCTGGTGGCAAGGGTGCGAGCAAGAAATAGTGTTAAGCTGAAAGAGAGGGGGCGCAGCGATGTGCTCCCTCTTTGTTTTTTGAGAGAAATTATTGATGACCGAATAAAGTTGAAGATATGAATGACGAAAAGAAGTCCTTGCCCAAAAACAGAAAAACGGGGAGTAAGCCTGTACAGGAAGGTCTGCCATCGAGCAAACAAAAACCGATGGGAGATGAAAGCGACCTAAAGAAAAACGACAAGCGAATTGCGGAGCGCGGGGAAGAAGATAATAATGACTCGAACAGCGTGGGGATCATTAAAAAATGACTTGCGGCAAAGCAAAGATGTAGTTACTAATTGTTGACTTATTGCATGGGCCAGACACCTAAGTATTGCCCATTCTGGTTCTGCCCCCGATCCTTTTTGCTTGCCCGGTACCGGGGTCATCACAATTTCCTTTCCCGATCTCGATCTTAATGCTGTTGTCACCACTGGTGGCAACGTACTCTCGTCATTGCAAGCGTCCTTTGCTTCAGACAAAACAATGCCGTGCGGCTCACGATGGCAAGTCATAACAAGCGTCAAACAAAAAAGCCCCACACGGAAGTGCGGGGCCCTATAAATTACCAACCTATCAACCTACTACGCCATTACATTTGGCATTTCCTGCGGGTAGAGCTTTTTGTCGAGCTTTTCGCGCACGGCATCGAATGCGGCCAGTGTTTCGTCTATATCCTGGTCGGTATGGGCTGCGGTGGGTATAATGCGCAGCTCTATCTGTCCCTTAGGTATTACTGGGTATACGATCACCGAGCAGAAGATGTTGTAGTTCTCGCGCATGTCGTAAGTGAGCTGCACGGCATCATAGAGGCCGCCCTTCATGAATACGGGAGTAACGGGAGTATTTGTAGTGCCAAGATCAAAGCCACGGTCGCGGAAGCCCTGCTGCAGGCGGCGCACATTGTGCCACAGTTTTTCGCGCAGCTCGGGCATGGTCATCAGCAGTTCCAGGCGCTTCAGATTGCCGGCTACGAAGGCCATAGGCAGTGACTTGGCATATATCTGCGAGCGCATATTGTAGCGCAGGTAGGTAAGTATCTTTTTATCGGCTGCAAGGAAGCCACCTATACTGGCCATAGACTTTGCGAAGGTGGAAAAGTAAATGTCTATGTCGTCTATACAATCCTGCTCATCGCCAATGCCGGCGCCACGCTTGCCCATGGTACCAAAACCATGTGCATCGTCTACAAAGAGGCGGAACTCATATTTTTCGCGGAGGGTAACGATCTCGCGGATCTTGCCCTGGTTGCCGCTCATGCCAAACACACCTTCGGTGATCACCAGTATGCCGCCGCCGGTCTTCTTTACCATTTCGGTGGCGCGGGCCAGCTGCTTGTCGCAATCGGCAACATCGTTGTGCTTGTATACATAGCGGTGACTGGGTATAAGGCGCATGCCGTCTATGATACACGCATGCGACTCGGCATCATAAACAACCACATCGTGGCGGCCGCAGAGGCTATCGATAGCAGATACCATGCCCTGGTAACCGTAGTTGAACAGCATAGCGTCTTCTTTACCTACGAATGCGGCAAGTTTGTTTTCCAGTTCCTGGTGAATATTTGAGTTACCGCTCATCATACGCGCACCCATAGGGGAGGCGAGCCCGTACTTAGCTGCTGCCTCAGCATCAGCCTTGCGTACTTCGGGGTGATTAGCGAGGCCCAGGTAGTTGTTGAGGCTCCATACGATCTTCTCCTTGCCCATGAATTTCATGCGGTTTCCTATCTCGCCTTCCAGCTTCGGAAATGCAAAATAACCTGGTGATTTCTCAGCGTAGTCTCCTATTGGTCCCAGCCTGTTCTCAAACTTTGCAAATATGTCCATAAATGTGTATGTTTACTCTGCTTAGTAAAGTAATTCCGGGTGCGAAATTAATAAAAATATAACTGCCCGTTCATTTTGTAATTCGCACTTTTGCACCAAATAATATTAATGAAACGTTATCTTCTTGGATTTCTCGTATTAGTTATTGCTTTTTCTTCATGCGTGAGAAAGCCACAGCGTGTAGAAAGGCCTAAGCTGGTCGTAGGTCTTGTTATAGACCAGATGCGCTGGGACTATCTCTATCGCTACTATGAGCGGTATGGCAATGATGGTTTTAAACGCCTGATGCGCGATGGCTACAACTGCCAGAATACGATGGTGGATTATCTGCCCAGTTTCACCGGTCCCGGGCACAGCTGCATATACACGGGTTCGGTGCCGTCCATTCATGGCATAGCCGGCAATAACTGGCATGATAACCAGACCCGTGAGAATGTGTATTGTGTGGACGATAAGAGCGTATACCTGGCAGGTGACAGCACTAAGGCTGCATCATATAGCCCCCGCAACCTGCTGACCACAACAATAACAGACGAGCTGAGGCTGGCGACAAATTTCAGGTCGAAGGTGTATGGGGTGGCTATTAAAGACCGTGGGTCTATACTGCCCGCGGGGCATGCTGCAAATGCGGCCTACTGGTATAATGATAAGACCGGGAACTTCGTAACGAGCACTTATTACGATAC
>CAINOM010000462.1 GCA_903851455.1 uncultured Bacteroidota bacterium
AAAGAATTTGAAAGCCAGACGCGCCTGGTCTGGGGAGACGGGCAGGGCAGCAGGGTATATTCCCTTGCTGATAAAGGAAATGGCATGGTGACATTTTCAATGAACGAAAAGATAGGAGGTCTGATGTTCCCGATGTATGCGAAGTACATACCGCCCTTCGATCGGTCTTTCGAACAGTTTGCCGCAGATCTGAAAAAGGAAGCGGAGATCATACAAAAATCTAACCGATAGACAAACACTAGATCAACTTAAAAACCATTCTAAAAACGACCTCATGAAGATTGTAAAAGTCACATACACGACAAAGGCAGAGTATGCCGAACAGAACAAGACCAACATACAGGCCGTGATGAACGACCTGCAGGAACTCAACAACCCCGGCATCAATTACAACGCATGTGTCGGCGCAGACGGCAAGACGTTTATTCATTCTGCATTTTTTACCTCGGATGCAGAGCAAAAGGTGTTGTTTGACCTGCCTTCATTTCAGCGCTTACAGGAGCAGCTAAAGACCAGTGGACCAGAGGTGCCGCCTAAAAATGAATTACTATCTTTAGTAGGATCATCGAAAGACATTTTTTAACCCAGGCCAATACGAAGTTTATGAAAAATAAGATCGGCACAAAAGAAAAGCCAATGCTGTTGCAGACCCCGCCCGGCACATCAGAATATACAATGCACGCTGATGAAAAGGATGGCAAAGAAATACTGGTATGTACCGTAGGCAAAACATTGCTTCACTACGATATGCGTTGCCTTAACGACCTGCACGCCATGCTGAAGAAGCACGGTGACTGGATGGAACTAGGCAGCGCGGATGAGCAGAAGCCGGCGAAAGAAGGAACGGTCGAAGCATGGGGACGTTCTGAGACAAATCCTGTTGGTGGCTGGTATGGCTTAAAGAAGGGCCTTCGGGGCCGTTTCGGAATGTACATTCCTCCACTGATGGAGAAGCTGGGACTCGCAGAAGTAACCCACGAGGCTAAAGGAAATAAGATGCGGGCTATCTAAATATCAGGACAAAAAGTAGAAGCCTCATCCCTGTAGGAAATGAGGCTTCTGCTGATTTTGTGATACCGCCGGCGACTACATCAGTATACCATCTTCTTTAGCTTTGTATTGTTTCACTTGCTCCAGTGCGTCAGGTACTACATCGCTGGTGATGACGATGAAGCTGTCCTTTACCGCATTCTTGAATGCATAATCTATTGCCTCGCTTTCTTTCTTTATCACGACTATTTTTTTGTTTGGATCTACATTGTGAATGCCGGTCGTCATAAGATCTATGATCTCTTGTTCGGTCCTGCCCCTCAGGTGTTTGTCCTGGCGGATGATGATCTCATCAAATACCTTTGCCGCCGCCTCTCCCAGCGATATAATGTCTTCATCCCTGCGGTCCCCAACGCCTGCTATGATGCCGACCTTAACTGAGGCGTCCACCGATTTTACAAACTTGCCGATAGCCATTATGCCATGTGTGTTATGGGCATAATCTATCATCACGGAGTAGTTGCGGAAGTGGAACAGGTTCATGCGGCCCGGTGTAAGGGCAGGCGAGGGCACAAATGTTTGCAGCCCTAGCCGGATATCTTCGATCTTGAAATCCTGAACATAGACAGCCAGCACCCCGGCGAGCACGTTGGCAATATTAAATTCGGCCATACCCGAGAACGTAAGCGGGATATTTGATACTTTCTCGACGCGGATCTTCCACGTTCCCTTTTGTATCGTCACATAGCCGTTCTCATAGATGGCAGCAATGCCACCCTTTGTGCAATGCCTTTTTATCCTCACGCTGTCTTCCTTCAGCGAGAAATAGGCCACTTTGCAATCGAGGTCTTTATGCATATCATAAACGAGGTCATCGTCTGCATTCAGAATTGCGTAACCGGTCTTGAAAACTGTGTGGGCAGCTACAGCCTTTACTTTCGCCAGCTTTTCTATTGTGTCTATGCCGCCCAGTCCCATGTGGTCTTCTGCTACATTGGTCACTACAGCTACATCACAATTATGAAAGCCGAGGCCTGCACGCAGTATGCCGCCGCGGGCACATTCCAGTACGGCATAGTTTACGGTGGGGTCGCGCAGCACGAACTCTGCAGATACGGGGCCGGTGCAGTCGCCCTTCATCATCATCTGGTTTTGGATGTAGACGCCATCGGTAGTAGTATAGCCCACCTTGTAGCCCATCTGCTTCACGATATGCGCAATAAGTCGTGTAGTAGTAGTTTTACCGTTTGTGCCGGATACTGCTATGATAGGTATCCTTGCAGACGAGCCCGGAGGATACAGCATATCGATCACTGGTTCTGCTACATTGCGCGGCAGTCCCTCTGTAGGGTCAAGATGCATGCGGAATCCCGGGGCGGCATTCACTTCCAGCACAGCGCCGCCATTCTCGGTAATAGGTGTCGAGAGATCTGATGCCATGATATCGATGCCGCAGATGTTGAGACCGATGATGCGTGCTATACGCTCGCACATAAAAACATTCGTTGGGTGTACGAAGTCGGTAACATCGGTGGCAGTGCCACCGGTGCTAAGATTTGCGGTCGGCTTTAGCCACAGTTCTTCTTTGTTCTTCAGTACGGTATCGAGCGTATAGTCCTTCTTGGCCAGCATGTCCATCGTGAAAGCATCGACCTTTATTGCGGTCAGCACTTTCTCATGCCCATAGCCCCGGCGGGAGTCGCTGTTCACTATATCGATAAGCTGCTGAACAGTATGAAAGCCATCGCCTAAAACGGCCGCTGGCGTGCGCAACGCTGCAGCAACAAATTTGTAATTGATAACCAGCACGCGGAAATCGCGCCCGGTAATAAACCCCTCGCAAATGACAGAACGGCCATAAACCTTTGCGGCTGCGAGACCCGCCACAGCGTCTTCCCAATTGCGTATGTTGGTCGTAGCGCCCTTGCCATGATTGCCGTTTACCGGTTTTGTCACGATTGGGTAGCCTATTTTGTCGATCGCGTTTTTCAGATCATCCTCGTCATAGATGATACGGCCGCTCGGCACAGGTATCTCAGATGCCTCCAGCAGATTTTTTGTTTCTTCTTTATCGCACGCTATTTCTACGGCAATGCTGCTGGTAGTGCTCGCAATGGTAGCCTGTACCCTGCATTGATTGATCCCATATCCCAGTTGCACCAAAGAATGCCTGTTTAGCCGTATGTAGGGTATTTTCCTTTTTATAGCTTCATCTACTATTGATCCGGTGCTTGGTCCGAGGCGCTCATTTTCGCGTATCTCGCGAAGGTTTTGTATGTCGGCTTCCAGGTCATAAGGCTCATTATCTGCAAGCGCCTGCGCCATTTTTACAGCCGCCTTTGCAGTATATACTCCCGCTTTAGCCTCCTGGTACGAAAAAACAACATGGTATACACCCGGGTCTTTCGTCTCACGGGTACGACCAAAGCCGGTATCCATACCCGCAAGTGTCTGTAGTTCAAGCGCAATGTGCTCGATCACATGCCCCATCCACGTGCCTTCTTTTATGCGTTGAAAAAAACCACCAGGCACCCCTTCAGAGCAGCGATGTTCGTGCAGCGTAGGCATAAAAGCAGATATTCTCTCCAGGAAGCCGGGTATTTTATCTGTAGGTTTTTGTTCCATATCCTCCAGGTCCAGCAGCATCACAATAAGCTTATGCCTGTTCACCGACCAGTAGTTAGGACCGGCCATTGTCTTTATTTCAAGTATTTTCATCCCGGAGAAATTTTAGCTTATCAAGGTAATGATTTTGAGTCAATTGGGACAGTCTTTGGATGAAAAACCTTAATTTTGCTGTTTTATTTTTTATCAAACCCCAATAGCAAGTGACATATCCCCTCGGGCATTTAGTAGCAGTAGGCGGCGCGGAAGATAAAGGAACAGACCTTGAAAAAGGGATATTACAACGAAACCGGCTTAATTTCTTCGAATTAGGTATCCTCAAAAATATAGTTAGCCTGATAGGCGCAGATGGGCCTTCGGTAGAGGTTATAACTACCGCATCTGCCATTCCCGATGAAGTGGCTCAAAACTATAAGGACGCTTTTGAAAAACTAGGTTGCCTGAATGTAGGCCACATGCGCATTCGCAATCGCGAAGATGTGGCGCTGCCAGAGTACATGGAAAGACTGAAGGCATGCAATTGCATCATGTTCTCGGGTGGCAACCAGTTGAGATTGTCTTCTATTTTTGGCGGCACTAATTTTCTCGATCTGCTTAAGCAGCGTTACGAGGAGGGCAACTTCCTTATAGCGGGCACCAGTGCCGGAGCCATGGCCATGAGCAATACTATGATCTATGAGGGTAGCGCTGCACTCGCTAACCTGAAAGGTGAGGTGAAGATCACTACCGGCCTCGGCCTGATGCAAAATGTTATTATCGATACCCACTTCGACCAGCGTGGCCGCTTCAACAGGCTCGCGCAGGCCGTTGCAGCTCAGCCCGGCGCAATAGGTATCGGGCTGGGTGAAGATACGGGCATCATTGTAACACAGGGCCGCGAACTGAAAGCCATCGGGTCGGGTAGCGTGGTGATCATAGACGGCAAAAAGATAGAGTACAACAATATTGCCGATATTGATTTTGGCATGCCGATTTCTGTCGAGAACATAATCGTTCACATCATGTCTAAGGGAGACATGTACAATCTTGATACGCGTAAGTTCATGGGAGCTGAGATAGCGATGAATGAACCATAGCAGGTTGCCCTTTATTCGCGATATATAGAAATTTCATTTCGTCCGGCACTATTCCTGCAGGCACGGTACATGCCATCGCTGTTGAAGGGCATTTCTATATTGCCCAGCTTGTCGATTGCTATCAGTCCACCTTCCCCACCTATTTTTACAAGCTTGTCATACACAACTACGTCGCAGGCTTCTTTGAGTGAAAGCCCTTTATATTCCATCAGGCAGGAAATATCGTAAGCCACCACGCAACGCAAAAACAATTCGCCGTGACCAGTGCAGGAAATGGCACAGGTGCTATTGTTGGCGTAAGTGCCGGCACCGGGTACAGGGCTGTCTCCAATTCTTCCGAATTTCTTGTTCGTCATGCCGCCGGTACTTGTAGCTGCCGCAAGATTGCCTTGCAGGTCAAACGCCACAGCGCCTACTGTGCCGAATTTTTTATCGGAGTGGTCCAGCTGCACCTTGTCTTCTTTCAGCGCTTCCTGCCACTGCTGGTATCGCTGCTCCATATAAAAGTAAGCATCATCTTCAAACGCCAAATTTTGTGTTCTGGCGAACTGCTCGGCGCCTGCTCCGCATAGTATTACATGCTCACTATGGTCCATTATAGCTCTGGCGAGCTTTACCGGGTTCTTTACGTGGCTTATACCGCATGCTGCACCTGCTTCCAGTCCTTTACCCGACATGATAGCCGCATCCATTTCGTGGCCGCCGACATTATTGAACACAGCGCCTTTCCCCGCATTGAACAAAGGAAAGTCTTCGAGCTTTACGACTGCCGCTTCAACTGCATCGAGACTGCTGCCGCCGCTAGCCAATATATTATATCCGGTGTCTAACGCATCGCGCAGGCCTGCTTCGTATTGTGTTTGTAATTCCGGTGTCATGGTGCTGCGTAGTATCGTGCCTGCGCCGCCATGTATCGCAATTGAGAAATTGTTAGCCATTTGAGTGTAAAGGAATGAATAATATCGCTGATTATCGCGGTTTGTTGGCGAAGAAATTATTTGGAAAGCGGCGATAGACCAGTCTTGGCGCAAAAGGGAACTGCGTTCATAAATTTGTTGCCCATTTTAGTTTAAATGGTTAAATTAGGAACATGGTCAAATTGCAAAAGGAGGATATTATTAACTTTTTGAAAAAAAATATAGAGCCTCTTGATGATTATGGCGATGACTTAGGTTATAGAGCCGCTGTGTATCTTTTGGATGGAACTTTCCTACCCTGTGTGCTTTTTCGAAATTCAGAGAAAATAACAGCAAACACGTTAGCTCGAGTGAAAGAAGCAATGACGAGGAAAAGTATTTTCTCGCGTAGGCAGGAATCAAACCTGGATGAAATTCTCAAATCTCTAACGGTCTTTAAGAATAGGTTGAGGTACGCTGACATTGCTAAAATAGAGAGAAGTCAGTATGCATTTCCACCAAGTATTAATAAACAAATCAAAGGCGAGACATCAATGTTGTGGACTGCGTTTGTCGCTCGATTTTATGATGGACGATGCCTCAGTTTTGCAACGTCATGGGGCAACGAATTTTTTGATATGCCACAAGGCTATTTCGTTGATGATATCAAGGAGATTATTAACCACAGCTACGTAACTAAAAATGGTGAAATTGTTGAACATCATTCATTTGATAGAATATCGAGAGGCAATGAGTTAGAGAAGATATACAGAGAGCGACCGTTTTTTGAGTGCTTTGTTGACGGGTTGTGATATCACTTATGGAATTCTAGTTATATCCGAGCTTCTTCAACGCGTCAGTAATCTCCTTTTCATTTTTATACTTCGCTTTCACAGCCTTGCCGTCTTTTACCCCGTCAAATCCGCCGTCTATTTTTGCAGAAACATCAGCGAGCTTCGTAAGGCGGCCTGGTAGCAGTCTTGTTACATTGTCGTACACCCTGTTCATGTATAGTGTGCCGGATGCCTGCTTGTCTTTCTGGTTGCTGGTCGCCACGATAACTAGTTCCTTAACCTGGTCACTGTCCGCGTTTGCAAAAAAGGTCGCAGCAATTTTTACTGGCTGGCCTGCATTGCAGAATGTGTCTATCAATATCCGTTTATAAATGTTGTTTCCTTTTGGGACGAACATATACGCAAGTGTTCTGTAACTGTCTTTCTGCGTGCTTTCATCTTCTTCGGCTATGTACCGTTGTGTGTAGAAGGCAATAATAGCCGGTTCCTGGGTCCACTCGCTTGTCTCCCTGATCTTCGGCGTCATTTCCTGTGGAAACTCCGTATACAATGGCCTGGCCCGTACCACAAACTGAAGTGCCGGTTCTCCGGGTATTCTCTTTACCTGTGCGCCATATACTTTTACGTTTTGTACGGCGCTTTCGGGGCTCGAATAATATTCCTCGGTACCATTCTCCAGGCATTTTTTAATGCGCATATCCCACAGGTGTTGTTTTTCCAGGTCATCCCTTCCCTCCGGATTTACCTCGCCGTCATATGTCTCCTGTACCTTATCGTGTCTCTGCAGTATTTCATGATATATCTTAATGATCTCTTGCTCGTATTTATTGGCATCATAGTCCCGGGATGAGAGTGTCGCCTGCAGGATATTGGCATAATTCAGCGCTATATCATAATGGTCCTGTTCGTGGGTCAAAACATAGACCGATTTCGTTCTGTCCTGTTTTGTGGACTCCCTGAAAAAAGCACGGCTTTGAAATGCGCACTTTACCCGGAAATAAGCCTTTACGCGGCCATTAGCCAATAGTTCTGCACTGTCGGGGTAAACATAAATAGCAGGGCACACATACGCAAGGGCCTGGAGGTTTCTTTCGGCCAGTTTATCGGAAAACTCTTTGTCTTCCTTGCCCTGGAAGTCATCCCAGACCAGGGTGCGGTAATTCAGGATCTTTCCTTCCGGGGCAATATAGTCGTAATCATTCTGGGCATAGACCTTTGTCATGGACAACATACACACAAGAAGAATTAGCAGGCGCATACAAGGATTTCTTTTACTAAATGTAATAAGTTATACGCAAATTGGGAACTGTGCTATGCAGGAAAGCCAATAGAAGAAGGCCAGATCGGGTGCGATCAGCCGTTCTTCGCTCAGTGGCATCATTTTTACTTCATACATGAAAACACTAAATTTTTAAGTTATGAAAAACGCAATCACAAGTATCACCTCCCGGTTCGTTCTGTTGTCTTTTTGCCTGGTGGCAACAATTACAGCATTCGCTCAGGATGCCAGCACTACGTCGCAGACGAATACCACCGAAAGCCATTCCACATCAACAGCCGCTGTGCCTAATGACGCCCAAAGCTGGCTTAGTAGCCCTATAGTATGGGTTGTAGGTGGCGTTGTCCTGTTGTTGATAATTGTCGGTCTGATGAGTTCCAGGGGCAATAAGAGCAAGAGTACAGTAACCAGGACTTCAACAACGGAGGTAAAGGTGGACTAGCACGTTCTTGCGTGCTATTTTTGTGAAATAG
The DNA here is from genome assembly GCA_903851455.1 of uncultured Bacteroidota bacterium. Lineage (GTDB taxonomy): Bacteria > Bacteroidota > Bacteroidia > Chitinophagales > Chitinophagaceae > Nemorincola. Next base: position 8,134 of record CAINOM010000462.1, read on the forward strand.
CACTCCGGGGACGGGAATTTATTGGTCTCAACCGTTAGTGAAAACTATGCACTTTAGTGCAAGGGCTTTAGTAATGCGAAAAAATCTGATTAAACTTGCAGATGTATCGACATGGCGGGCACACGGTATCTCGG
>CAINOM010000463.1 GCA_903851455.1 uncultured Bacteroidota bacterium
GATCTGCTACGAGGACCTTGCAAATAGGAAGTACCCCGAAAACTGTTTGTCTTTCAAAAAAAATGGTAAATGGGGATTAGTTGATTATACATTTAAAGAGATCGTGCCCGCCCGCTACGACAAACCGTTGCTGCTTACTCCTGCCTACGCTACTGCCTTTCTGAATGATAGACGCTATAGGATATACCTGAATTCAATGGCGACCGTTGACATGGACAAATTCGATGAATTTGGACCATCCTCATATGGCAATAAGTTTCTTGCCGTCACGTATGCCCCGCAGCCTGCACGGGACGGATATGGGGAGCCACGCAAAGTCAAAACCCTTTTTGTAACCGACAGCAATGGCAATGTCATAGATAGCGCAGTAAGGAATGACCCTGAGTCGTATAAATATGTATTTAACAGCGCAGGCAAAATACTGAAATACACCAACGTCGAATACCAATCGATATCGGATATATGCCTCCTGGAAAACATCCACGATCAGGGAAAAAAAAGCCCGTATGCGCAGGCGGGGATAGAGTTTAGCACCGGCTATTCATTCACATACGCGCTCCTCATAGAGTGCAGGAACGACAAAGGCAATGCGGGTTTCATATCAGCCAATGACTTCAGCACCGTAATACCATTGGGCAAGTATGACAATGTTTTCGCCCACCCGGTAAGTATACCTTCTGCCGACAGTACGCAGCAACCTTTGGAAGTCGTCATCCTCGAAGGCAACACTAAAAAAATGCACGACGACGCGACAGACCCGAAAACCAGGATGAATGCAGCGATGCAGGGTAAGCCAATGCCCGATGACCGGGAAATTATTGGCTACTACTCGCTCTCCGGCGTAAAATTCTGGCGCGACTAACAATTCAGCGCCACGTTTCTGTATCGTTCTTTCGGTGACCATGGCTAACAGCGAAGTACATAAAAAAGTAGTTTTGAAGACTAAATCATAATATCGCCGATGTATCCTTATTTGCAATCCCTCTTCCCTGCCATCAACACCTCCAGCAACTTCTTCCTCATCGCCGGCCCTTGCGTCGTGGAAAGTGAGGAGGTAGTCATGCACTCGGCAGAGAAGATAGTACGCATCTGCGAGCGGCTGAGCATACCATTCATTTTCAAATCATCTTACCGAAAGGCCAACCGTAGCCGCATAGATAGCTTCACCGGCATTGGCGATGAGCCAGCATTGAAGATACTCGCTAAAGTCCGCGATACATTTAAAACCCCCATCGTTACCGATATCCACACAGCCGCTGAAGCCGCCATGGCCGCTGAATATGTAGACGTCCTCCAGATACCCGCCTTCCTCTGCCGGCAAACTGACATCCTCATAGCCGCGGCGCAAACCGGCAAAGTAGTGAATGTGAAGAAGGGCCAGTTCCTTTCTGCCGAGTCTATGCAGTTCGCCGTAGATAAGATCACACAGAGCGGCAACAACAACATCATCCTTACTGATCGCGGCACTATGTTCGGCTACCAGGACCTTATAGTAGACTACCGCGCCATACCCATCATGCAGGCCATGCAGGTACCCGTAGCGCTCGACTGCACCCACTCCCTGCAACGCCCCAACCAGGCCAGCGGCATCACAGGAGGCACCCCGCAAATGATAGAAACCATAGCCCGTGCTGGCATCGCAGTGGGCACAGATGGCCTCTTCATAGAAACCCATCCCGACCCCACCAACGCCAAATCCGATGGCGCCAACATGCTCCACCTCGCCTTACTGGAACCATTACTGGAAAAGCTCGTCGCCCTCCGGCAGGTCGTAAACAAATGGTAAAATGAAAAGATTTACTCCCGCATCAATAGCAACCCTGGTCGTGTTTTCGGTCATCTGCCTCGTGTTGCGGCTCCATACCGTCGGGTGGAACTTGCTTATATACTGTTGGTTACTCATCCCTTACTATGCCATCCATTTCTGGGGTCAATTTGCTGGCTACTTTAGAAAGAACCTTAGTGGTACGGACAGGCAACTGGTCTATCTATCCACCATCTTATTCCTTTTCATCACCTTGTTTCAAAGCGACTTTGATGACCGCGAGTCATACTATGTGATCGATGTCCTTCTTCGCGACCTGGGCTTTCACGATACCGGTTTGCCCACGCCCCACGAATCAACATTGACATCCGTGATCATTATGTGTGCCGCTGATACGATTATCAATAGCTACCTTATCGTACGGTCGTTCAAAAAACGCATCCACAATTCAGACGACCCTCAAACCTGACATTGTAACAATCTCTCAAAAAAGATTGGTTTCCCACAAACAAAAAACCGTCCCGGCAAAGCCGGGACGATCTATATACTATCTGCTAATTATTATCTGCGGATAACTGCCGACTGTAAACTGCCGACTGCTAACTGACTACGCACTCACCTTACCCTTAGTTTTCGCTACAACCTCATCCTGTATGTTACGAGGAGCGGCAGTGTAGTGGCTGAACTCCATTACTGAAGTTGCACGGCCTGAAGACAATGAACGAAGCTGTGTTACATAACCGAACATTTCGCTCAGCGGTACTTTTGCTTTTATCACCTGCAGGTTGTTACGGCTGTCCATACCTTCCAGCATGGCGCGGCGACGGTTAAGGTCACCAGTCACATCACCCATGTACTGATCAGGAGTAGTTACTTCCACCTTCATGATCGGCTCCAGTATCACTGGCTTGGCTTTTTTACCAGCCTCACGGAAACCGGATTTAGCACAAAGCTCGAACGACATACCGTCGGAGTCCACCTGGTGGAAAGAACCGTCGAATATACGCACCCTCATGCTCTCTACAGGGAAGCCAGCCAGGGGGCCGGTACCCATTGAGTTTTCAAAACCCTTCTGTATCGGAGCGATGAACTCACGTGGAATAGAACCACCGAATATTTCGTTGATGAACTGGAAGCGGCCTTTA
>CAINOM010000464.1 GCA_903851455.1 uncultured Bacteroidota bacterium
TGTCTTTGGGGAGTGCAAAGGTAATGATTTTACTTATTTGAACAAACTTTTTATTATTCTCCGGATTTTTTCCCCGCAATCGAATATTTTTGTAAAAATAACGTTTACGAGACGAACAATTACCAACCATTTACCACTCCATTGAAATACATAATATCAATACTAATATTACTAACTGTAGGAACCACTGTATTCTACTCATGTGCCAAGTGGAAAGACCCGGCTCCTATTAATGATCCGCGGCTTACCAACCCGTATTGTAACGATCCGGCAGCAGTAAACTACAACTGGGGTTTTCCCGGCAAGCCGGATAACTCCATCTGCTTTTACCCAAACAGTCTTTTTGTAGGTACGTATATGTACTATGACTCCGTGTACAAGGACACACTGTTTCTAGGGGCCGACAGCTTCCTTGTCAATATATTCGCGACAGACACATCGCATACGAGGATATTCCTGCAAGGTTTTTGTGGTAGAGATATGCGCCTCACTGCGCTGCCGGGCTACCAGGCCACTGTAGATACACTTGTCGGCGACACCACTACTACCAGCGCAGGACAAAATAATTTTTGCAGGCTTCAGGATACACTTAGCGGCATCATCAGCCGCGACAGACTTGACTCCCCTACTGTGCTTCATATCAACTTCCAGGTGGCAAGCGATACCGGGCTTACTGTGCACGTGGGCACCGCCAAGCTAAAAACATAACCAGATACATGTTTACAGGCATTATAGAAACTGTAGCCACCATAGCGGATATATCCGGGGAAGGCTCAAATGTCCATTATACCATAGAGAGCCCAATTGCCGCAGAACTGAAGGTAGACCAGAGCGTAGCTCATAACGGTGTTTGCCTCACGGTGGTTGCCATTTCGGGCAATACGTACAAAGTCACCGCGGTGGCGGAAACACTGACAAAAACAAGTCTGCGCGAATGGCGCGTGGGCAATAAAGTAAACCTGGAGCGGGCACTAAAGCTTGGAGACCGGCTAGACGGGCATTTTGTACAAGGGCATGTGGATACAACAGGTACCTGCGTGGAAAAACAAACGCTGGAGGGCAGCTGGTTGTTTCGCTTCCGGTTCCCAGAGAATTACGCAGCACTGATCATCGAGAAAGGCTCTATTTGTGTAGATGGCGTCAGCCTCACTGCCTTTAATGTTGGACGCGACGAATTTATGGTAACCATCATCCCATACACCTATACACACACCAATTTCGATACGATAGAAAAAGGCTGCCTGATAAACCTGGAATTTGACGTACTAGGGAAATACCTGGTCAGGGGCAAGGAGCTGGCAGGATAGATCGTGATCGAGGGTCTAAGCATGTTATCTTTTCATGATTGTTTCGGTGAATGTCCGGTTCGTGTGAACTTTTCAATAAGAGAATATTAAATTTACAGAGGGCTGAGAATGATCTTGGTCCGAAATCCCCTAATTAATACGTACGATGGCGTCTGTGATAAAAAGGATAAATGATTATAATGCAGGTATTCCGCCAGCGTTATTTGAGCTTAAATGGCGCGCGCTCAGGGAAAGTCCATTCGGCTTTTACAGGGGAACCTGCCACCTGTTTGCGGAGGATTTTAATAAGCTTTATAAATACAAGCCTAAGGTTAAAAGCTGGATATGCGGCGACTTGCATTTTGAAAACTTCGGGTCGTATAAAGGTGAGAACGGATTAGTTTACTTCGACCTTAATGATTTTGACGAGTCGATACTCGCCAGCCCGGAGCCCGAGGTCTGCAGATTTCTTACCAGTATCATTGTTGCGGCAGGACAAATGAAGATAGCCGGAATAGGGCTACACAAAACACTCCACGATATTATGGCGGCCTATGCGGCCACATTGCAGGCCGGCAAGGCGCTGATGCTGGAAGAAGAGGTAGCCCACGGTGAGTTCAAAAAATATTTCGAGCAAGTCAATTCTTTCGATCAGCAGTCCTTTATCGCAAAACGTACTTATAAAGAGAAAGGCGCGCTGCTGCTGAAGCCAGACAATGTGCACTTTATGTCGCTCGACAACAGCCGGAAATCGGCCATTTACAAGGGAATCACATCGCTGCTTGATAACAATGAGCGCTTCAGGCATTTAATATTCCAGGATGCAGCCTTCCGTATCGCGGGAACGGGCAGCCTTGGGCGGGAGCGCTATTGCGTGCTTTGCTACAGTAAGAAGAAAGGCAAACACTACATGATAGATGTTAAGGAATCAAGGCAATCCTGTTACAGCAACCAGATCAAGGTTAAACAACCCCATTTTAAAAGCGAGGCGGAGCGGATAAACAATGTCGCATACATGATGCAATTCAATTCACCAGCGTTCATGGCATCTGTGAACATAGATGACAAGTGGTTCATGGTGCGGGAGCTGCAGCGCGTGTCGGATAAAATGACCCTTGCCGATTTCGGTACAGACTTCAGTTCATTCAGCGCAGTTGCAAAACAAATGGCAGTACTTATGGCTTACGCACACATCCGCAGCAGCGGCCATATGGGCTCATCTACTGCCGATGAACTAAAGCAGTTTGCCCGGAAAAAACAATGGCAGAAGGACATCATCGAACTAAGCGGCGAACTGGCCAAGAAAAATATTAAGTACTACCGGGAATATGTGAAGGTGGAATAGCCATTGCGCGGTGCCGCCTGAAAATGTACTTACCGCAAAAATGTGTCCTTTTTATTATCTTCGGGTAAATCTACGAATATGCGTCGCAGTATTTTTTTATCAGCACTCTTTGTTTCTTTTTCTTTCCTGGCAGTTGCTCAATCGCTGAAAGGTCCGGGGCCTGATGCGTGGATGAACGTGATAACCGGCAATGCGGTAACCAAAACCACGACAGGCTCGTTTCCCAAGGCGCCAGCAGGCTGCGCATTGTACTTTACGCAGTCGGGCGATATCCGTGCTCCGTACCTGGTATATGTTCCGGCGGGCTACAACCCCGCCAAACCAAGCAAACTCGTTGTGTTTCTCCATGGCGCCATCCTGGCTAAGGATAGCTTTCAGTACAAGAACCCAGCTATAGCCAGTGAGCCCATATTTTCGGTAGCTGACACTTTTAACACATTGATCATATTCCCGTTTGCGCGCACAGATTTCAAATGGTCCGGCCAGTCTGCAGCCTACGAGAATATCATAAGCATATTAAGGCAGGTAGAAACCAACTATAACGTAGACAAAAGCAAGATCTACATTGGCGGTATTTCTATGGGCGGCATTGCTGCTTTCTGGTTCATCAATCACAATCCGAGTGTATTTGCAGGCTTTTATTCCTTTTCTGGTGTGCCGCACGTTGACAATGAAGAAATAATGTTCCGCAACATCACTGCATCGAAGCCGCTGTATATGGTGAACGCAAAGGATGATGCTGTCTTCAAATATAACGAGGTGGAAGCTATCTATCTCCAACACAAAAACGAAGCCCCCGGCTGGCACTTCTCCAGTGTAGAGACTGGCGGGCATAGGTTTATCTACAAAGATGGCGGGCGCCAGATCAAGGCCCTGCTGAGCAACCTGCTTAAATAGGGCCACTAAGGATCGATGATCCCGATCTGGAAAAAATAGTGATATTCAGTCCTTTACTTCGCTACCGAAAGTAAGATGCCTCTTCCGGCACAGTTTTTTATATGGTTTCAGTTCAAAAGCAAAACCATATGAAAACGACAAAAATCAAAACACACCACATCTTATTGGTTGCTGCACTACTATCGGTAAGTGCCTGCAATAATTCAAACACCAGCACCACCGCCACAGCTGATAGCGTGACGGCAAAGGTGGATACCGCAATGAAGGACGTAAAACAGGGCGCTGAAAATGTCGCCAACGAAGTAAAAAATGCCGTGGAGGGCAACCCAGACTCAAATTTTGTGGTAAAAGCCGCTACTGCCAACATGGAAGAACTGAAAATACTGCAGGCCGGCTGGGACAAAGGCACGGACAAAGACCTAAAGGCACATGCTAAAATGATGATCGCAGATCACAAGAAGCTGGGCGCTAAAGTAAAGGACTATTCCGGCAAGAAGAGTTATATCCTGCCTGCAGATGATAACGGCAAGGGAGACGATGCGGTAGCAAAACTGGATAAGAACACCAAGGGAAAAGACTGGGATAAAGCATGGGCCGATAAAATGGTAGACGGACATAATGACGCCATAAGCCTGTTTGAAAAATACCAGGACAAAGTAAAGGACCCCGACCTGAAGGCGATGATAACCGAGACACTCCCCACACTGCACTCGCACCTGGATATGATGAAACAACTCAAGGACAAACTGGGGAAATAATTGCCTGATAGCTCACAGGTGATATCTATTGAGCATGCATGTTTATTGAGTGGCGAGCAGAATATCTGCTCGCCACTTTTTATTTGAAATGCGCCAATGTGGAATCAGAGCAAAGCCCAAAGGGCAGCCAGGATCACTACACTAAGGACAACTAAAATTTATTGAGCTTGAAGTAACCGTTAGAAACAGTAGTTACCTGGCCAGATCCGGTAATGCCCTTGAAATAGAACAAACCTTGTATGTATGCGCTGTCATTGTGGGTGATATATACTTCCCCGGAATTGCCGTAGTAGCTGTAATAGCTGAGGTAAGCCCCGCCAACACTATCAGACCAGGAACCAGACTGAAGATAATCGTGATATCCCATGGGATAAATATTACCCTGGTAAACCTGGTTAAGGTATAAATACATGATCTGTCCACCGAGGTAACCCTTGATAACGTTGCCGCCAAATGTGTCTAATGACCATGTCGCATAGCTAGCTTTCCAACCAACGCCATTGATAGTAGCGCTCATCGGGTCCTGGCCGCTGCCAATCCAGTTGAACTGATCAGGAGTCGTGAGTGGGGTCAACGGGTTTATGGAGCCATTGGCATTAGCAGCCGTATTAGCGTTATAGGCACCTTTACTGCACGAAGCGACCACGCAAGCCACGCCGGTCACTAATAGGATAGAATAAAAAAGGTTTTTCATAATATAATTTTGCTGCATAAAGATACTAAGCATTGTAAAACTACAAAGTATTATTTTCGGGTGAAATTTTGAGCCGGTTCCTCCGTTATTTAACCAGGATATAGAATATGCTTAAAAAAGCTGCCGCCAGCCTGTTATTTGTGCTTATTTACATCACTTCCGTTGCTCAAAGTCTGCGGAATGGCCGGGTATATGATGCCGTATCAGGCGAGCCCGTTCCGTTTGCAACGATCAAGTTTGGGGAAGGCCGACAGGGCATGGTGGCTGGACTTGACGGCAGGTTTGAACTCCCCGAAGGCGAGATTAAGTGGATAGAAGTATCCTGCCTTGGCTATAAGCCCAGAAAAATAACCCTGCCCGCTACTGACCTGACCATCCGCCTGCAACCTGCCGGCGGCTCGCTGGACGAGTACGTGGTAACGCCGCCTTATGACAAAATACGCCGGATCATCAATAATGTGATCGCCAATAAGAGCGAGAACGACCCGGATAAATATGACTGGTACCGCTGTAATGTGTACTATAAAATGATCGTAGACCTCGGCAGACTGCAGGACACGAAAACAGAAAAGGAGAAGAAGCACGATACAGGCAAAAAAAAGCGCGATGCGGAAACCGACAGCGTAAAACAAAAGAAACTACAGGAGTTCCTGGAGAACCAGCACCTCCTGATGTCTGAAACATATAGCGTACGGACATGGGAAAAGCCACAGCACCTGCAGGAACAGGTGCTGGCATCCAGATTTTCGGGGTTTAAAAAGTCCATGTTCACCAGCCTGGTTACAGATGTGCTACCCTTTCATGCTTATACCGATTATTTCGCCCTTAATGGTAAAGATTACCACAATCCCGTTTCCCGAGGGTTTGAACAGCACTACCGGTTCAACCTTGTAGACGAGATCCAGCAGGGCAATGACACATTGTGGATACTGAGCTTTAGCCCGCGCGGGCATAATGCCAATGAGCTTAAAGGAACAGTTTATATCAACTCGGATGGCTATGCCATATCGCAGATCATAGCAACAGCTAAGGATACCATGCTAAAAATGGACGTGCGCATAGAGCAGCAATATGAGCGCATACCGGTGGCTGAAAACAAAAAGCGTTGGTTCCCCAAACATTTGAATTACATCATTGACTTTACTCAGCAGACCAGTAAGTCGCGGCTAACCTATCATATGAAGGGATACTCACGGATTGACTCTGTAAGCTGGAACCCGGACAAAGACTTCAGGTTCGACAAAGCCCATACCGTAAAACTGGAACCAAGGGCCGACGAACTAAGCGACACCGCCTGGCGTTCAATCCGCCCAGAGCCGCTGGACAAAAAAGAGGCGCTCACCTACAAGGTTATCGACAGCCTGGGAGAAAAAATACACCTTGACAAAGCAATGAGTTATCTATCTAAAATACCAGAGGGTAAAATACCGATAGGCATACTTGATTTCGACCTGAAACGATTGTTTAATTTCAACGACTATGAGAATGTTCGCCTGGGACTTGGCGCACAAACAAATGAACACCTTATCAGATGGCTATCCATAGGCGGATGGGCAGGTTATGGATTCAAAGATGCACAGTGGAAGTATGGCGGCTTCGCAGAATTTTATGCAGACCGCAGCCATGAATTTGTATTCAAGGCGGGCTACACGAATGACATCAATGACCCGGGACGCATAAAACTGAACAACGAACTGGATAAAAATTACCTGAATGCGTACCTGCTGCAACGCGTGGATGAAACAAAAACCGCCAGCCTATCTGTAACGAAAAAGCTGGGTTACTGGACCCTTTCGCTCGCCGGGCGCCAGCAGCAGATCACACCGAAATACAACTATGCCTTGCTGTACAATGACTCCCTGTACAAAACATTCACAGCTGCAGAAGCTTCACTGACATTCCGGTATGCGTATGCCGAGCGCACCGCACCCTTCTTTGGCTATTATTACAGCGTTGGCAGTAAATACCCCATATGGTATGGCAAGATAACACAGGGCATTTTATCTGCAGGGACAGATATGCGGATACCTTACACACAGGCGCTCACAGCGGTATTGTGGCATAAGCACATCAACCGAATTGGGTTTGAGCACATACTGATCGAAGGGGGCAAATCATGGAGTAACAGTGCGCTGCCGCTGAGTAAGCTATTTGCCGGAAATGGCTATAATTATGATGCTAATTCGGCATGGTCGCTATATACATTTGGCGGACTGATGACAATGCTACCCTATCAATATTACACCGATCAGTTTGCCAGCATCACGTTCCGGCACGACTTCGACTGGAAGCTATATAAAGTTGAGGTACCCGGCACCAAATTCAGTTCAGCGCCCAACATCTGCCTGCAATACAATATGCTCTACGGCACGCTAAGCAATCCACAGGCGCAGCAATACGTAAGCTTCTCCATACCCTCAACCGGCTACCACGAGGCAGGGCTGCAACTCAACAACGTGGTAAGGGTAATTTATGCCAATCTATACTACCTTACCTTAAATGTCGGGTACTTCTACCACATTACGCCAGTCTTCAACACTACGAACAACAGCCGCGCGGTGGTAGGCTTGGGGTTTGAGTTGTAAAATTGATTCTTGTTGTACTAAAGCTAATTATTTATTTTTGTATAAACGGAGGAGCAATGACGAATAAGGCAAGACGAGAAGATCTGATAATATACCTAGCAGATGCCACGGACAAAAAGGTAAATGCATTATATGCGCTTCTTGAAGACGAAATAAAAGAAAACTCTTTCAGGCTTACCGACGAACATTTGAAAATAGTTGAAGATCGCAGGGCTGACTTCGTCGCAGGAAAAAAAAAGCCCGAGCCATGGCAAGATGTACATGCCAGAATTAGGAACAAAAGAAAAACTGCCTGATGCTTTACAACGTTGTTTTGCAAGACGGCGTTGAAGATGATATCGATGATGCCTACAA
>CAINOM010000465.1 GCA_903851455.1 uncultured Bacteroidota bacterium
AGAGCCGGTTGACAGCTGTGATCCATAGTTCATTTTGAATATGCGATTCGACCTCAACTAATGTCTCTTGCGCTCTTTTGAGTTTATAAGCTACTAGTTCCTGACGCTGCTGGCTATTCATAACAATTGACCCTCTCGTAAAACGTTTTCGTAGAACGGCGTTACTTTATGATTTGCCCACCCCTTTTTTGAATAAATAAACGGACTGATAATAACGCCCGACTCTAATTCGATGTCATACAACGGGTATGCTATTCTCTTTTGATCGTCCCAGGTGATTTTGTCCTTATTAACAAGCACTAAAACATCAATGTCTGAGTCTTCTTTGAAATCGCCGCGCGCATAGGAGCCATACAATATCAGTGTAGCATCCGGGTCGGTTGCGGTCACTGATTTTTTTATCAATTGTAATATATGGTTCTTATCATTCACACAACAAAATTACAATTTTTAGTGGAAACGTTCCACGCTTACCTTTGTCAGCAATGTTGTTACCAGGCATATTCATTTTGCTGGCTGCGGTCCAGATAGCCTATGCGCTTTGTTTTTTCCGGCGCATATTTTCCATCCCTCCCGCGGCATCTTTGCCCGCTAAGGAACGCCGCCCTGTAAGCATTATTATCTGCGCGAAGAACGAAGCCCAAAATCTGAAGCAAAACCTGCCTTTAATATTGTCGCAAAGATATAATAATGAATCTGGTGTGGCCCTATATGAGGTAATTGTGGTAAATGACGCCTCCGAAGACAATACAGCCCAGGTACTCAAAGACACGGAGCAGCGGTATACCAATCTCTGGGATGTGATCGTTCCGGCAGATGCAGTCCGTGGTCTGAAGGGTAAAAAGTACGCATTAAGCAAGGGCGTAGCAGCCGCAAGCCACGATTGGTTGGTGTTCATAGATGCTGACTGTGCGCCTTCCAGCAATGTCTGGCTCGAAAAAATGGTCGCCCCGCTTTCTGCAGGGAAACAGATAGTAGCGGGCTATGGTGGCTACCATCAGGATCGTGGCCTGCTCAATGCGTTTATTCAATGGGAGACCATGCACACTTTCCTCCAATACAGCACCTACATCCTCGCGGGAAAACCCTATATGGCAGTGGGAAGGAATATGGCCTGCACCAAACAGGCCTTCCAAACGGCTGCCGCCTCTCCTACCTGGAATGCCCTGCCATCAGGCGATGACGACTTACTTGTGAGCATTGCCGGAACCCCGGATAACGTAGCTGTCGTATGTGACAACATTGCGTTTACTGGTACAAAGTCAAAAGCAACCTGGGCCGAATGGATCAGCCAAAAACAACGACACTTGTCCACGGGTAAATACTACAAGCCCGAAATAAAACGGCTGCTCGGTCTATACGGTATCGCTCATGCCGGGCTATGGATCAGTTTTTTTGCTCTTTTATTTTCCGACCATGTGGTATTCGCAATAATCATCATGGTTATACGTTGTATTGTCTATTGGGTTCTTTGGGGTCAGGTGGCAGCGAAGTTGGGAAATAGGAAAATGATTTTTTTATTCCCGCTCTTCGATATAGCATGGATGGTGTATAACTTTGCGTTCTTACCTTACATAACCTGGAAAGACAAGAAAAATTGGAAATAGTCTTAAAATACTTCGCCGACTTCACCGAACATCAATTAGCCCAGTTGCAGCAACTGGAGGGTTTGTACAAGGAGTGGAACGAGAAGATAAACGTCATTTCCCGCAAGGATATTGACTCTTTGTATGAGCGGCATGTGCTGCATTCGCTGGCCATCGCCGCGCTTTGCTCGTTCGATGATGGTGCACAGGTAGTGGACATAGGCACTGGCGGCGGTTTCCCCGGCATTCCGTTGGCGATCTTTTTCCCGAAAGTCAATTTTGTCCTGGTAGACAGCATTGGCAAGAAAATAAAAGTAGTGCAGGAAGTAGCAGACGCAATAGGTCTTAAAAATGTGACGGCCATACATGGCAGGGTAGAGGAGATCAAAGGTCGTATGTTCGACTTCGCAGTATCCCGCGCGGTTGCACCCCTGGGTGAGTTGTGGAAATGGATAAATCCATTGATACGCATGGGTCAGAAAAGCGACGAATTTCCCAACGGCCTCATATGTCTCAAAGGTGGCGACCTGACGAAAGAGATAGACGAATCTGGCTTAAAAAGGATCGTGCAGGCATGGAAGATCGATGATATATTTCCCGAGCCGGCTTTTGAAGAGAAGTTTGTGGTATATGTTCCAAAGCTCGTTTAAAAAAAATAAAAGGCAAAGTATTGTTTTTTTTAAAATAATTGCTATTTTTACTTTCGAAAGTATTTTCCAGCTTTTAAAATTACCCTATGAAAAAATCCATCGCAATTCTGTCTTTCGTAGCGCTCGTAGTAGTGGCTTATTCCTGTCGGAAAACTTCCAGCAGCACCCCGAACAAGACCGCGTACCTGGACCTGCCAGCTACGCCTTACAATTATTTCGATAGTTTTTTCGTGAGTGCCAATAAGATAGCCACGCTGGGGCGTGTACTGTTTTATGATGCTCATCTCTCTGTCAACAACACGGTATCATGCGGCAGCTGCCACAAGCAGTCGCTTGCTTTTGCCGACAATGTGCCCTTCAGTGTGGGCTACCAGGGCGCGGTTACAAAAAGGAATACGCCCACTGTAATTGATGTGCGCCTTAAGGAGTCTTTTTTCTGGGATGGCCGCGAAACTAACATTTCTAATTTGGCGCTCAGGCCTGTCAGCAATCACGTGGAAATGGGTATAGATGATCCCAATACATTGCCACAGAAGTTAGCTGCATTGCCATATTATGCCGCGTTGTTTAACGATGCCTATGGGGATGGCCAGATCACAACAGACCGTATCTCAAATGCCATAGGTCAGTTTATGAGTGCGATTAGCTCCGGGCAAAGCAGGCTGGATATGTACCAGGCTGGCAACACCTCTGCGTTGACTGCCCAGGAGATCCAGGGTAAATTCCTGTTTGATACCAAATACAATTGTGGTTCATGCCACCTTGGCGGCGGTAGCTTCATGACCAACGGGTATTCCGGCGGTGGCGGCGCTGTATTCCTTGACATCGGTCTCGATAACAGCTATGTTGATATTGGTCGCGGCACCATTACCGGGATGACCACAGACAAAGGAACTTTCAACGTACCGAACCTCACTAATGTGGCACTTACGGCGCCTTATATGCACGACGGACGGTACAAGACGCTCAACGATGTACTCGATCACTACAGTCACGGTATCATCAAGACGCCAAACCTGGACCCAAGGCTCACAGACAGCACAGGCCATGCAAGGCAGATGAACATTACCGACAACGACAAGCAGGCGATCATAGCATTCCTGAATACACTTACAGACTTCCATGTGATCACTGATCCTAAATTTTCTAACCCATTCAAATCCAACTAATAACGATGAGAAAATGCCTGCTGATGGCTATCCTTTCCCTGGGATGCCTTAAATCTTCCTTTGCCCAGACTGACGCAACTACAACACCTAAAAAAGATAAAGTGATAGATGAGTACATCGGTGTGCAGTTGAATGGTCTCATCAGGCAGGTTTTCAACTTTAATAACAGTACCGCATCACCTAACGTAAGTCCGTACCTGCTCACCTATCATATCAACCTGCATAAAACAGGCTGGGGGCTCAGGCTCGGCGCAGGATATAACTATACTACAACTTCAAGCAATGACGGCATTACCGAAGCAAGCACCAAACTGAATGATTTCCAGTTTCGTTTCGGCATCGAAAAAGCTTTTAAGCTCGGCGATAAGTGGAGCACAGGTGTCGGTGCTGATGGCGTATACATGAGCAATAACGACAACTCCAGCAGCACCGTTCACTCGTTCGATACAACTACCACTGCAACAAAAAACGTCTCCACCAGCTACGGTGGCGGCGCTATGGCCTGGCTGAGGTACAACATTACTGAACACGTTTTGATCGGTACCGAAGCCAGTTTTTATTATACCAGCGGCAAGGAGACAAATACTATCGATGTTACCACCAACCAGAATACAGGCGGTGGCGGTTTCCCGATTATCACCACCACGGAAACGGTATCGAAGCCAACGGTAAGTCAGGGCACCTTCACCTCGCCTATTTCGTTTTACCTCATTGTGAAATTCTAAATACCTTTCAGATGTGAGACGCTCGTGGTTAGGGGCCAAAGGATAACTTGTGGCCTTGGTGTATCTCGTTGTGCCTTTGTAGTTAATTCGTTAATGCCCGATATTTTTTGCGTTCATCCTTTATTTTATATGGGCACTAAAAAAACAATTCTTACTTTTGCGCCCTGATTCTAATTTCAACTAACTGATTATATGGGTAGGATATTTGAAGTACGTAAATCCTCAATGTTTGCTCGCTATGACCGCATGGCCAAGCAGTTCAGCCGCGTAGGCAAGGAAATAGCAATAGCTGTAAAGAAGGGCGGTCCCGAGCCGGATACTAACCCCATGCTGCGCCGAGTAATGCAGAATGCCAAGGGGTTCAACATGCCTAAGGACCGTATTGAGGCGGCCATTAAGAACGCAATGGGCAAGGACACCAGCAACTATGATGAAGTGCTCTACGAAGGCTATGCCCCTCACGGTATTGCACTGCTGGTAGTAACCGCAACCGACAACACCACCCGCACAGTAGCCAACGTTCGCTCGCATTTCAACAAAGGCGGCGGAACACCCGGCAACAGCGGCTCTGTCGTTTTCCTCTTCAAGCACCTCGGTGTTTTTAAGCTGAAATCTGAAGGTCTGAACATAGAGGACATGGAACTGGAACTCATAGACTACGGTCTGGAAGAAGTAGGCGAAGACAGCGAAGGAAACATAGTGGTACAGTGCGGCTTCACGGACTTCGGCAATATGCAGAAGGCCCTTGAAGAAAAAGGCATTACCCCCATCTCTTCAGAACTCGAGTGGATACCACTGAACACAATTGCCGTAACTGAAGAGCAGTCAGAGGACGTATTCAAGCTCATAGAGCGCCTGGAGCAGGACGACGACGTGCAGCATGTGTTTCATAATATGGCGTAGGATTATTGATAAAATGGAAATTATAGGGCGCAAGAAATTGCGCCCTTATTATTGCACGCTATCGCCCCAGCATTCTTTACCCCCCACATC
>CAINOM010000466.1 GCA_903851455.1 uncultured Bacteroidota bacterium
CATAGCTTTTCTGGAATTTGTAGGTTCGTTGGGCTTTCTTAGAAAATTTTTCCGCCACCGCCGAAAACGGGCTGTTGACGGGGGACGGATGCTTACGCTCCAGTTCAAAGTGGTAGATGCTCCTGCGCTCTGCAGAGTCGATCTGATATTGCGTGCGGCTGGACTGGCGTAGCCTGTATTCAGGCAATTGAAATGTGGCCTCGTCCATGGTGATGTTGAGCGTTCCTACCAGGATCGAATTCGGCGTTGCTTTATACACGGTCATGTACCCCATGTAAGAAAACGTGATCATGTTGCCGGGTTTGGCTGCAATAGTATAGTATCCCGACTCATTGGTGTAGGTGATTGCCTGGGTTGTTTTGTTCACTACCGTTACCGGGTATAGCGGCTTGCCCGTAAGGGTGTCCGTTACCACCCCCTGCAGGGTTTGCGCACCTGCCGGAAATGAGAACAGTAAAAAGATTAAAATGAAATGTCGCAAGGCCGCAGTATATGTGGTAAAGCTAACAAGCCAGACCAATGACACGTAACCAATCAATGTAATTTGGCAATATTTTATGAGTTGCCACCGTGATGCAGACGTCTAAGCAACGCCTTCGATCGCAAACTTCTTACCATTGAAGTCGAAAGTATGCCCGGCTTTTTGCCCGGCAAGTTTTTCGCCGATCGGCGACTCTGCAGAGATAGCATAGTAGGTAGTATCGGCCACTTTTAGTTTCCCCGCACCTATTGCTATATAATAATTGCCGTTGTTGGTACGTACCACAGAACCGGGTATTACGGTGCTGCTTGTCAGCTCAGGTATTATGCGCTCGAGCGTTTGTTTTAGCTTGCTCAATTCATTGAGCCGGGTTATGTTCAGGTCTATCTCCTGCTGCATGGTCTCCCGGCCTGTCTCATATTTGTCGCCTGCGCTGCTCTTTGTTTCGTTGTTAGCTGCTTCGCGGGCTTCTGCTATAGCGTGTTTTATTTCTGCCTCACGGTTGGTAATGTACTCGCCGCACAGGATGTAAAGCTGTTGTTTTAATTTCATTGTGGAATGAGGAATTGTGGATTAGGAATTTGGGTTGTCTTGCGCCATCATCGCGAATGAAAATAGTTTGAGTTTCAGTATTAATGGGAATGTGAATTTACGACAAATACGGAATTTGCATTTTATTTGCAGCATGCAAGATCACTTGGTGCGGTTGATACGAAAAGAAGATAATCCTGAAATAGCCGGGATCATCAGAAGTGTGCTCGCTGAATTCAAAGCCAATAAGCCGGGAACGGTGTATTACGATCCTACTACCGATGATCTGTTTAAGTTATTTTCCGCACCTCGACGTGAATACTGGATACTGGAAGCAGGTGAAAAAATAGTTGGTGGGGCCGGTGTGTATCCTACGGAAGGTCTGCCGGAAGGCTGCTGCGAGCTGGTGAAGCTTTACCTGCGGCCTGAAGCCAGGGGAAAGGGTTACGGTAGGCTGCTGATAAACAAATGTTTCGCGTCGGCAGCAAAATTTGGTTTTAAACAAGTGTATCTCGAAACCATGCCCGAGCTCAAAAATGCTGTGGGGCTTTACGAACAATGCGGCTTTACCTACCTCAACGGCCCGCTTGGTAACTCAGGTCATTTTGGTTGCGACCTATGGATGTTGAAATCGTTGGATTGATTGTTCTTGGTTCGATCTACTGCAAAAGGAATTCTACTCTGCGGTTTTCAGCTTTACCTTCCGGAGTAGTGTTCGGTTTTATGGGCTTTGTAAGGCCAAAACCTTTTGGAATAAGCCTGGTACCGTCAATGCCGGCATACTCCAGTTGTTTCTTTACCTCATCAGCACGTTCTTGCGATAACTTCATATTTGCGTCCGCATCTCCGTCACTATCTGTATGTCCATCGATCTCTAACCTGATCTGAGGGTTTGTTTTCAGGAATTGTGCCAGCTGCCGCACGAACGCAATGCCTTCAGTGCCGATAACGGATTTATTGACATCAAAGGTGATAGCGTGGGTGACGAGTTTGTTTTCTGAAAGGATCTTGTCGAAGTCATAATTATAGTTGCCCGTTGTTATCCGGAAACGTTTATAGGTTACCGGGTTATGACTGCCGATCGAGACACCATAAGGAGAGAATCCGCAGTCGGGTAGTGATGCAACGAGGTGTTGATCGATATAAAAATCTACGGCTCTTTTTCGGTACGCAAGTGCAAAATGGTGCCACGTACCTTTAGCAAATGCTGCCGGATTTTTCCCGATGAATTTGTCGAAATGACTACCGGATATGATATCTTTTCTCAACTGGCCGGTAGACCATATCTGGATCCGCTCTTTCAGGCAGGGATTGGGGTTCTCATATGGATAAAAGACAAGTTCTACACCGCCGTTCGCTGAATCAAACCGAAAATCCACTTCGATGGCAAAGCTATCATGCAGGTAATATTTTGGTCCGACGTTGGGGTCTAAATAACTGCCGTTCGTTCTGATCAGTAGCGCATGCTCATTGCTGTCCTGCTCTACTTTCCACAGATACCTGTTGGATGTATCGAGTGCATAATACTGGTTACAGGGAGAAACGTGCCACCGGGAAGGAAATGCACCAATACTATCCTGGCTGAAATTATCTTCGAAGATCACTACATCGCCGGGGGTGAATTCATAGGTCACATTTGCAGGCTGCGCGTGGCATATTCCGCCAAATGCTGTGAGCAATAACAGCATTTGTATTAACCAGGTTGATTGACGCATATTTTCAAAGTGTTTTCGCAAATATACATATTGTGTATTGGCGATTCCAATAGCCAATGCTCCCGATCAGTAAGCCGCTGTTTACCTGAATTTCCGGTCCGCGTCCTTTATCTGCAGATCATTAATGCTCGCAAAACGTTTTCTCATTAATCCGTTCTCGTCAAACTCCCACATTTCATTGCCGTAACTGCGAAACCACTGCCCCTCCTGGTTGTGCCATTCGTACTCAAACCGCACAGCCATGCGGTTCTCGCGGAAGCCCCAGAGCTCTTTTTTTAGCTTGTAGTCCAGCTCTTTTTCCCATTTACGTTTCAGGAAGGTCTTCACTTCTTCACGACCGTTAATGAATTCGGTTCGATTGCGCCACTCCGTATCTATCGTATAGGCAATGCACACCTTTTCGGGATCTTTTGTATTCCACGCATTTTCTGCGAGCTGCACTTTTTCAAGGGCCGTTTCCATTGTAAATGGCGGCAAGGGTAACTTCTGTTCCATGATATGAATTTATCTGCTGAAGGTTGGTATTACTTCCTTACAAATTCCACCCTACGATTATTGGCCCTGCCGGTTTCTGTCTTGTTAGATTGCAGCGGCTTCGAAGAGCC
>CAINOM010000467.1 GCA_903851455.1 uncultured Bacteroidota bacterium
CATAACCCACTATATTCTCGCTCTGCACATCTGACAATAATTGCGCCTGGTCGTGGATGCTTACCGAGCCGCTATCTGCGGTCATGGCACTTTCCTTTACATAAAACACCACCGCGTCATTATTATCCTGCGCAACATCCCAGGTCAGCTTTTCTTTTTCGGGTATGATGTAGCAACCCTTGGGCAGTTGGCCAGCCAATGCATATTTACGTATATCCAGTATCTTCTGACCCTGATCAAAATTTTTCAGATAGTAAACAGCGTTCCTGTCTTTAAAAGAATTCTCCAGCATTTTCTCCCATGCTTCATTGTTGGGGATCTTAGCCATATCCACGGTCTTGAGTGCCAGGTTATCGCGCATATAGGTGGGGCTACCAGCGTCTATGATAAAATCCTTACCTGCAGTCAATGATGTTCCGTTAATGATGAGCTCCATCTTGCCCGGAAATGTGTTGACCGAAAACGAGTAAGGCTGCGTATAGGTCTTTTTGCGAGCCACGGTTTTCAGGCCTATTTCGGCAAAGCGCCTTTGTAAGTAAGCTGACGCAGAATCCTTCCCTCCCTTTACATAACCTCTGCCGTGCATGGCGGTGTCGGTGAGTGCTGCAATATCTTTTCTTAACTGAGCTTTGATAGACGCTTCATCCTGGGTTTGTGCATTGCAGAACAGCGGACTCAGCCCACCCGCAACTAGTAGCAGGGAGATACATTTGTACATAGGTATAAATTTACGACATTGCGGGAGAGTAAAAAAAGTTAAAGGGTTAAAGAGGTAATATGGTTATCATTAATAAGGCGCGGCACGGGTTTGAGCCGTGCCACGCCATTAAAAATAATTTACGCACTGACTAGTCCTCGTCATTAATGATGATCTCGCTGCCCTCATATTTCCGGGTGGCGAGGTTGTACACGTCGCCCTTAGACATGATGTGTACAATGATGTTTTCTACAGATATAGGTGCACCAAATTTAATATCGGCTATGTTGTTGTACTCTATGTTCTTACCGTCTATGATGACCACGCTGCCTGAGCCTATTGCCGTAAGGTTGTGCCCTTCAGAAACGATGACTCCTGTGTCCTCACCAAGGCCGATGCCTATGGCACCCGGCTGCGCTGCTACCGCCTGTGCCAGGCGATTGAAGCGGCCGCGCTTATCGAAGTGGGTATCGATGATCACGTTCTGCAAAAAGCCAAGACCAGTGGTGATCTTTACTTCTCCTTTCTGGTGTGCCAGTGCTGCATTGCCTTCGTAGATCATGGTGCTGCTCATGGCCATAGCGCCTGCGCTGGTGCCCCCTATCGGGAAGTTCTCCTCCTGATAACGCTGCTTGAGTATATCGAGGAATTCTGTACCGCCGAATATAGATGAGAGGCGCAGCTGGTTGCCGCCGGAGAACATGATGCAATTGCATGCTTTCAGGCGCTCTATATATTCCGGTATTGCGGTATCTTCCCTGTTGCGTATGCGCAGGTGACCTACTTTGTTGCACCCCAGTTTGCTGAAAGCATCTATATAATTTTCGGCTACCTCATCGGGTATAGATGATGCTGTAGTGATGACCTCGACGATGGGGTCTTTTGCATCTATAAGGCTTACAATATTCTTTAAGATACCCAGTTCAAAAAAATTGAGCCGGTTGCGCTGCATGATACCTTTTTCAAGATCTGTCCCTTTGTCTTCCGCCCCGCCCACTGCTATTAAATGCCCTTTTGGATACTCCACTTACACTACTTTAATGTAAAAAATAAAACGTCAAAATTAGCTAACATTTTTAATACTTGTTGCTTTTATATAACAGAAACTTAACCTACGGCGCCTTTTCGCAAAATTTGAATACTTTCGTTAGTATCTATACATTAGTGC
>CAINOM010000468.1 GCA_903851455.1 uncultured Bacteroidota bacterium
CGGGGATCGGATTGGGGATAAATAGGGGAATTGGGAATTCGGCTTAATGCACTACAACTATTTTTTTGGTTGTTTTGTGGCCGTTGGATAATAGTTCAACAATATAGATGCCCGGGTCAATATCTGCGAGGGAAATGGATGTGACCAAATGTGGCATTGCGGCTTGTATGTTTTTAACGACCTGGCCCAAAATATTGACAAGCCGGACTTCATTCAGTTCGTTATTATAGGGGTCAACATAGATCATGTTATTTGCCGGATTTGGATACACGTAGATCTCATTAGCGTTAAAATTCATCACGCCTCCGACATTTACTACTATAGGATTTGTCATCCAGGCCGATCCTGTGACGTAGTAACCGCCCGTGTCGGTATACTGATGTTTCAATATCAGAATATATTTACCGGGCGGCACTGCAAGGTTACTGTCGGTAAAAGTGCACTCATATTTATCATATGGATTAATATAAAGGCCTCGTTTTTGACCGATGTCGTATATCTGCACACCTGTATTGATATCATATAACCCAATATCGAGGTTGCCGGTGAACCGTACCTGTCCAATATCGGCTATATGCACATTGATGCTCGCCGGGCTACCATGCGCTAACGTATCCTCAATGATCCGGATTGGCTGATACAGCATTATATCGGTATCATCAGCAATACCCATTACGGTATAGTTGATATAGTCCCCGTTGTTTGCCACGGGAATCCATTGGTCGGTGCCTGTGCTCCTGTGTAAAACGCGAATGGAATAAATGCCGCTGATCAGATCGTACATTCCGCTGGTAGCAAATGTCAACGTGGATGTGCTATCGCCCACATTTATCTTTTGCCCGTTTATTGTTTGCAGTGTTCCCAAAATCTTGCCTGAGCTATCATATACCTGCGCGCAAAAATCGCCACTGAATTGCGTTCCTCCTTTGTTTACGATTTTCGTTTTTACTGAAAATGGACCTCCGTATCTTACGGGAGAACTTGATGTTGTAAGGCAATTCTGCAATTGCAAGCTGCCCGTATTGTCGGGGAAAGCATCCGGCTCAATGCCGATTATCGCTTCATGCTCCTGACTGAAACCTGCCGGTGTTTTTAAAGTGAAATAGCCATTGCTCATTCCACCCCATCCCCAATTGAAATGAAAAAAGCTATCGGTCTCATATCCATCACATACCCAGCAATGGCCCTCCACATTATTGAAACCGGCATAGATTACAGGCCGTGAAGCATCGAGTTCTGCCACCAGCATTTGCTCCCACTTGGTGGTAGTCATACTATCCATCAGGTCATCGCCCGACCTGGCAACGGATGTCAAAGACGGCTTATAATGAAAATAGGTTTGTAGCGCGTAAGAAGTGATGTTCGTTTGCATGCTGTCGCCGGGTATCACCCATGCCCCGCTGCCATCAACACCGTATTGCATATCTACACTTACTCCGGCGCTATACATCAGCGTTGCAACGGCAGTGTCAGGGCCGCCTAAGCTATCCCGCATTGCATCCCACTGGTATTTTGTTGCGCCAAAGTTTACTGTTTGAGGGCCGTAAAGAACGTGCTGGTACGTATGCGACCCGCAGCCCACCACGGGCCAGTTCCAGTATTTCATTACCTGGGCCATCGCTGTTGCTACGCACCCGGTAACTGCGTGGGCGCGCTGCAGCACATCATAGGGGCACAGATCGTTAAAATACGGGGACTGATTCCATTTTGTGGTAAGCAACGGGCCAACACTCGTGGTTTTTGCAACCCGAGAGCCTTTCCTGCTGATCAGCTCATCCCATTTTTCTTTTGTTTCCGCAGCGGGTGTTACGTTGTTTTGTATTGCATAATTTATCTCCTGCTGATATCCATTCATCCAGTAAACAACGTTCCTGTTCTGGCTATCATAATTAAAAACTGTTTCCCTGGAATAACCCAGGATCGGCTGTACCCTGTCATCCGCTGAAACTATTACGAAACCAGTTGGATTTACATTGAAGACATAAAAGCTGGTCGCGTCAATGCCGTTGATAGCAGAAGTTGGACGGTATACGGTGGTAGCATCAGAGACAGGTCCCATCCCGATAGAAGTTAAAAAGGCAATGCCCACGAGCTTCGCAGTTGCCTCATCAATGGCTTTGCCATAAGATGCATTACTCGCAAGGTTTATCAATAATGCCAATAAACAGATTCTGCTTTTCATAAAACAACGTTGTTACTGTACTACCAGCTTTTCGGTCTGGTTAATTCTTGCTGTAATAATGTGAACAAGATACAGGCCTATTGACGGAAGTACGGTTGCCGGTATTTCAATTTTTTCGGTAGTATTGTTTGTGTTTTCGTGCATTTTATATACACACTTTCCGGTAATATCGGTTACGATTATCGTCACGTCTTGTATAGCTACCTTGTCTTTAACAATAGCATAGGCGCCTGCCTGTGTTGGGTTTGGCACCAGAGACAGGCCCTCAGGCATGTGTTCTGTCATCGCAATACTTTCGGGAAATCCACTAAAATTGAAATGGTCGAGATAGAAATTGTTCCCCATTGAAATTCCTGTAGAATCTGCTCCCGGATGATAACGAAAGCGAAAGAGGGAATATGCCGTTCGTGCCGCGGCAGGTAGAGAAATATGGTGTGCCATCCAGTCGCCTGGGGATAAGGGCGCATAAGGATCGCTAACTCCATTTTTATTAAATAATGAGTCCCGTCGTAAGGTTTCTAACGTATGCCATGAATAGTTATGATCTGCTGAATATTGAACTTCGAGACTGTCGCCGGAGTGGAGGATATTCAGGAAACGAGTAGCGCCCGACGTCATAAAATTCAGGAAGCACGAATCTCCAAAGCCCGTAAGATCAAAGGCGGGTGTAAAAATATCATCAACATCTCCTAAGGCCATGCCTGTAGTATTTTCAGGAAAGGTGCGGACATCGTAGCCCGTATATTCGAGGCCGGTGTTGTCAAAATAGCCGTTGTTGATGAGCTGCCATTTAAAACCATTGCCGTAGTAATTAAACATCGGCCATTTGCCCATGCCAACGCTCGGGACGAATTCCTGCACGTAGCCAAGCGCATTGGTGGCGATAGAGTCCGCAATGAAAAGCGCATTAGAATCGGTAAGTGTAGTTGTGCCGGTATTATTTCCGGTAACGGCAAGAGAAACTGTTACCCACCCCGGCTCGTGGAACGCATTTAAAACCGCTGATAAAGCAGTACTTGTCGGAACGTGAGCACTGTTGGAAAATGCCCAGGATGCGGCAACTATTGTATCGTTCCAGCTTTTATTAACAAATCCTACGTTTTGCCCCTGGCAATAAAAATGCCGGGGCACTGTGCTGCCGATTGACGGGCTGCCAACGCTGAAATCAGCAACCGGCCACAAATCGTGCACTGGCTGGTTCACACCGGTAACGGCGGAAGTATATGGGGTAACCAGGCTATCTCGTTTCCCGTAATCCAATTGTAAAACGTTCTGCATATATTGGCCCTGACCATAGGTAAACATAATACCGCACGGCCCCGGGCTAGACATAATATTTTGAACGTTGGGAGTGTCACAGACGGTATCATAGATGTTAGTACAGCTATAGAAATCGTCATTGCAAGGCGGCGTATCAGGAATCCCGTCATTGTCACTGCAGGTGGCCGGGCCAAATGCATAGCAAGGATATGGTAGGTTCAGATACCTTGCAAAATAAAGCGCAATATAGCCACCGGGATAGGGTGCAAAATAGCCGTAATTTAAAACCAATCCGTCATAATACGGACTGTATGCTGCCATGGTTGGTGTGTAATAGATGGAGGCAACCGGTGAACTTGAATTTGACGTCCAGATGTTTAAATACCGCTCCTGTGGCCACTGAGATACTTTCACCTGGTCTGAGCCGGCGTATGTGAGGTAAGTAAAAATATGCTCCACGCCCTTCGTCGGATTCCCGCGTGGGTCGATGGTTGCCAACTTAAAGGAAATTTTCGTGTTGGCCGCCACCGCTTTGAATTTGGCAATGATATTTACAGTATCCGGGTTGGTTTTCAGAAAAAAACTATTAACACTATCTAATATCTTGTATATCGTAGTGTCTGGTATCAGTTCTACACCATAATTATGCAGCACATGCACCACCACAGGTATGGTATAAAGCACGGTGCCGCCGCTAGTCGTTCTGTCTACGTGATTCCAGTCTATTTTGTCCAGTTGCCTCAGTACTTGTTCGGTGAGCTGTTGTTTGGCGTACTCACTTGCAGGGTTAGATGCTTGTTCCGCCTCATGAGGGGGTGTATTTTGAGCAATAGACAGCTGTGCCATTACACACCCGATAAATAAGAGTAGAGCACACTTCATAATAGTATAGACGTATCGCCGGCCGAAATTCTTGGGTCGCCGGAGAAATAAATGTACAATTATTCCGCAGCTTAGTTCTTCACCACCTTGCCGGCGTACTCGCCGTTCACTTTCATCAGGTACATGCCCGAGGGGAGCTCTTTCAGGTCGATGTCCACTTTAAGGGCATCGCAGGAACGGGTGAAAACCTCCTGGCCGGTGAGATCGAGAATGGTCACTTGTTGTATTTTGCCAGAAGCAAGGGAAACAGAAAAAGCACCGCTTGTCGGATTTGGATAGATAGTAACGCTGTTCAGCATCACGACATTTTCAGACATTGTTGTGCTGCCTTCTTTTTCTTTTGAATTAATGACAACAGTGGGTACAGTAGTACGTTTAGCCGCGGGGAACAGCACATTGTTAAGTATCAGCCGGTAGCCTGGTGAGTTTGGGTATTGGCTTAGGTCTGTTGCGGGGTTGCCAACGGCGTGCCTGTAATCCTCGGGGTCGTGGCCACCATAAAAAGTCCAGGTACCTTTTCCGCATTCGCCATGCAGGTATCGCGCTTCATAACCGGTCATGTAGGCCGGGCAGGCAACCCATTTGCCGTCTTCATACCGTGTATTTTCTGTTTGGAT
Source organism: uncultured Bacteroidota bacterium (assembly GCA_903851455.1). Taxonomy (GTDB): domain Bacteria; phylum Bacteroidota; class Bacteroidia; order Chitinophagales; family Chitinophagaceae; genus Nemorincola. The sequence continues at coordinate 4,942 of CAINOM010000468.1, forward strand.
GAAATCACCGAGTATGGTTACATCAGGTTTAATGGCCTGTGGCGAAAATGCCGTTGTCTGGCCCATAAAGCCTTTGATTTTCGTAGTGTGATTCTGGCAGAGCATGGCAGGTACCTGGTCAAATTTTGCTGTAAAAGAAAGGAGGTTGAAATGATCGTCTTCCCGCGTCACATTCCGGGAGCTTGCCTTGTCTATACTGGAATGTTCATAGTTATACCGGCTTGTGTAAACGGCAAAATCTTTAAATGCGAGACAGTTAGAAAAATCAAGTTTGCGTTGCGCATCTATATCTACCGGGTCGCCGTCAAACTTGCCCGGGCATATATCAGTATGCTCGGCAGCCAGCGCTATATCAAAGGTTTCCGTGGCAGAGCACATGGCAAACATATTTCCTCCGTTGGCAACAAAGTCGCGTATTTTTTTCACCACGGCCAGTTGCAATTGCGATACCTTTTTGAAACCATGTTTAGCGGCGACTGCTTCCATTGCTTTTTGGTCATCCTTATACCATTGCGTATTGCCAAACTGGTTGTAGAATTTTCCGTATTGACCGGTAAAATCCTGGTGGTGCAGGTGTACCCAGTCATACTCTTCCAGGTCGCCCGCCAGTACTTCATCGGCGTATAGTTTGTCGTACGGAATTTCGGCATAGCCAAGCGCCAGCGACACGGCATCATCCCACGGCTCAGAGCTGGATGGATTATAAACAGCTATTTTGGGGGCCTTCTCCAGTTTTACAATAGCGCCATTAAATGCTGGGTCATTTACCTGTTTTGCAATTTGAGCATACTCTTTATTGCTCATCTTCACAAAGCTCACATGACGGGATTTGCACAGCACAGCGATTTCTTTATTATAGTCGAGTGCATAGCTGCCGCCCCTGTAATTGAGCAGCCAGTCTACCTTAATGCTGTCCATAAGCGCAGCGTATGCGATGCCATAGGCCTTAAGATGATCGGTTTGTGAACCGGCATCCATGGGAATGAAAATTTTGGAAGCCTGTACTCCTGTAGTAAGGAGTGTGCAAAAAATGCAAAGAGTAAAGAGTCTCACTTTCATAACTGCAGATTTGTATTAAAGTTACAGTTATTTTAATGTTTGTACAAAGTGTACAGTGAAAATATTGTTAATCAATTTTTCACCACCTTACCTGCATATTCTCCATTCACCTTTATCAGGAACATACCAGATGGCAGGTCGTTCAGGTTTACGGTCACTTTCTCTGCGCTGAAATGCTTGTTGTATACTTCCTTACCGGCGCCCGTTAAGATAGTGACGTTCTTTATTTCGTTGACGCCACCTGGCAATGCGACCAATGAGATAGTCAGCTCTTCTTTCGAAGCATTGGACACGATCTGCACCCGTTCAGCAAATGTAGGCGCAGCGGCCGCATCTTCAACCTTTTTCTGCGGAGCTATTGTCTTATCCGCATTCCCCACAACTACCGTGGGAATAAATTTCTTCTTTGCAGCGGGAGCCAGCACATTGTTGAGGATGAGCCGGTAGCCAGGTGAATTGGGGTGCTTGCTGATATCGGTTGGCGGGTTGTTTATATTGTGCATATAGTCTTCCGGATCATGACCGCCGTAGAACGTCCACGTGCCATCACCGTATTCGCCATGTATGTAGCGGGCTTCATTCGCCTTCTGAAATTCTCCCATTATCAATACGCCCGGCTTTATCACTTCTTTGCGGAACGCAGTGGTCTGCCCCATGAATCCTTTAATAGTATCCGTATGGTTTTGGCAAAGCATAGCAGCAGCAGAATAAAACTTAGCCGGAAACGAAGCCAGCACAAAGTAGTCGCTGTCTTTTACAAAATGCCGGAAGTTTGTGTTGTCGATATTAGAGTATTCATACTCATAAGGATTAGTGGACACAGTAAAATTCCGGAACGCGAAGCACTTCGAAAAGTCGAGTTTGCTGCTCGCATTGGGCGTCATTTTATCGCCATCAAAAGGAGTATCGCAGATATCCACACCTTCTGCAGCCAACGCAATATCATAAGTATCTGTGGCCGAGCACATGGCAAACATATTGCCGCCCGTGGCAACAAAGTCCCGTATTTTTTTCACCACGGCAAGCTGCATCTGTGATACTTTGGCAAAGCCGTTTTTCGCGGCTATGGCCTCAGCGGCATTCTTGTCGTTGATATACCACGATGCGTTGCGATAGAGGCCCCAGAATTTTCCATACTGCCCGGTGAAGTCTTCATGGTGCAGGTGCAGCCAGTCATACTTATCCAGCCCACCGGCTAATACTTCGTTGGCGTAAAGTTTATCAAAGGGTATCTCGGCATAGGTCAGTGCAAGCGTTACAGCATCATCCCACGGCTCTTTATTCAGTGGCGTGTATACTGCGATCTTCGGTGCCTTTTCGAGCTTTATTATTTCTCCGTTGAAATGTGGATCTGCTATTTTTTTCACGATCGCCGCATAATCGGCATCTGTTATTTTTTTGAAGTATACGCCGCGCTGCTCGCATATGTTCTCGAGGTCCGGCGTATCGTCCATGACAAAGCTGCCGCCTTTATAATTGAGCAGCCAGTAAACGGGCTTGTTATTTTTCAAGGTGGCAAAGGCAATACCGTAAGCCTTAAGGTGGTTGGTCTGCTTGGTCGCGTCCATAGGAATAAACAGCTTGCCTGCCTGTGCGCTGCTTGCACACAGAACAACCAACAAGCTAATCACAACAGCTCTTATTCCCATACCTCAATATAACCAATGTCATACAATGTACATAGCGTACCGCCCTATTAACATCTTAATAGCTATCTTTTTTTATAGCGCCAGAGTCTTATGCATACCGCTGTTTAAAATTCATTGTTCTTTCTATTATTTTTAACCAACAATTCCTGCACCGATGAAACGCTGGCCGCTGCAAAAAGCATACTTCTGGGAGACGGCACCATTTTTCCGTATCCTGCTGCCGTTTGCGGTGGGGATACTCTGTTATGACCGCATGTGGTTGGCAATGCCCGGCATGGCAATGCTTGCGGTGGTCTGCGTGGCGTTTCTCTTGATGGCGAATTTCATTTACACCCAAAAGAAAAACTTCCCGGCACTTTTTTTGTTACAGGCTGTTATCATGTTTTCTGGTGGCTTAACCATTTCTCATTTCAGTGATGTGCGCAATAGCCGTTCCTGGTTTGGGAAAAATGTGAGTGACAGCAGCTCGTTTCTTGTGCGACTGATAGATGCTCCCGCCGAGAAAGAAAACTCCTGGAAAGTACCTGTTCGCGTGATCAGCTCCATTAGAGACGGTAAAGTATCGCCAGTTACCGGCGATGCATTTGTGTATCTGTATAAAGACCGGTTCCCTGTACTGCTGCATAAGGGTGATACCATACTAGTGCCGGGAAAATGGCAGCCAATTAAAAATGCAGGTAACCCTTTTGAATTCGATTATGCCACTTATTGCAGGCACAATGGACTAGTGTACCAGCAATTCTGCTCACCCGATGATGTTCGCC
>CAINOM010000469.1 GCA_903851455.1 uncultured Bacteroidota bacterium
TAGACTTAATAATTTCTTAACATTGGGATTTGAGTCACAGCTATGGGTTTATTAGGCAATAAGAATCAGAATACTAAACAATAAGATATTTACCCATATCCGGGAACAGGGGCCACTCATTATATATTATGGAATGCGCCCTTGAACTACGAAGTTGTATATAAAAAAATGCCCACGGTCGGAAACCGCGGGCATCGAGATATAGAAAGGATACTATTCTACTACAACCTGCTTTGTGAACCGGTCGCCATTATCGCATTGAATGATCAGTTCATAAACGCCGGTCGGCAGCCCGGATACTTTTAAAGATGCATTCAACGCGCCGTTATTCACCGCCTCTGATCTGCGGCTCACCATAGCGCCCATAGCGTTGTAAAAGCTGATCACACCGGCGCCTGACTTAAGGCCTGATGCTTTAATAGTTATCACATCCTTTGCCGGATTGGGGAAAACTGAAATGTCGCCTTCCACAACTGCCTGCTTTACTCCCAGCGTCGGTGTCATGGTAATATTTATGTTGTCGATGTATACATTTTGCCCGTAGTGGCCGATATTGTCAAATGCCACCTGGATGTGACTGCCCAGGTAAGCATTAAGCGATATGGTATCCTTTCTCCACTGCGTAGCGTTGGGTATGAATGCATTGGTCGTGTCGGGCGCGGTGGCCAGTGCGGCTGAATCCTTTTCATAAATCGCCGTAAAGGTCTTGCCGCAATCTGTAGAAACATCAACGGTAAGGCTGTCGTGATAGCCCGGGTAGTAGGCATAGGCCACATCGAATGTCATGTAGGCATTGGTTGCCGCAGACAAATCGATCTTGGGTGTAACTATGCGGTCGTGGCGACCACCTGCATCGTTGTCGAAGTTGTCGAAGTTCATAGACTGCGCACTCAGTCCGAAGCCACCACAAATAGTAGATTGCTGCCAGGAGATGCCACTCTGCGACATCTGGGCCCATAGCAGGCTCGGAGGAAAAGATGGCTCTTCAAATCCCTCGGTAAGACCTGCACCTGTGCCCGCGGACACAACAATATAACCCGCCCTGATGATGGTGTCATTGCCGGTAGTACCCAATACGGTAAGGGTGGCATCATAACTGCCATAGGCCGGATAAACAACTACGGGACTATCGGCAGTGGAAGTAGCGGGAATGCCACCGGGAAAATTCCAGGTAAACGAAGTGAAGCTGCCGTAGAGGCTCTTATAGTAATGCACTGTATCGCCGGGGCACAGATAAGTTTTATCCCCAACAAAACTACCCGAAGGTGGAAGATTGTTGAAAATGTTGGTTTCCCATACGCCGCGACCATAGGTAGATACCCGGAGGATACTGCCTGAGGTGCTGTCGTTGTAGATCATCATATCCGTAAAATTCGGGGTACCAGGTAGGCCGGTTGTATTGGTCCAGGATGAGGTAGTGTTGTCTTTGTAGTAGACATAATTGCCTTCACTAACAAACAGGCGCTCGTTCGGTGAATATTCATCGGCTATTACTTTGAGGATATTAAGACCGGGGAGTGCAAATGTGATGTTGCCCCAGCTCACGCCCTTATTCACCGAGCGGTATATAGTGTTATTGCAGCTGAGGTATACTATGTTGCTGTTGTATTTATCGGTAGCTACGCTGGCTGCCACATTGGTAGATGCGGGCGTAGACAGCATCACGAAGGTTGGGGAAGGCGCCATTGCATTGTCGCTCCTGAAAATATGCCCGTTATCAGTGACTGCATAAAGTATGTTGTTATTAGCACGGCAGGACGCAACGCTGCGGATGTTCTCATTCGTCGGGTGGATCAATGTCCACGTTGGTGAGCCGGTATTGATATCTTCGGAACGCCAGAGGCTGTCCATACCAATAAAGGCGACATTGGGCAAAGAGGGAAGAAACTCGATAGCAAAGGTACTACCAGCGGTGCCGGGTATGTTATAAGGCTGGTCGCCGCCCAGTGGCAGGAGGTTCCTGCGGTTGCCGTCATCATAATAAACGGTGCCATTGCCCAGGTAGTCGATGCCACACCTTGGCCCCCAGTCGCCGCCGCGGTTGGTTTTCCATACACCATCAAAATACAACTCTCCGTTATCCTGCGAGCCGATACTGATCAGCTGACGTACTATCGGGCTTTGCGCTGCGTGGTATATTTCGGTAGCCGCAAGACCGTTGCTCCATGGTGTCCATTTCGTAGCCAGAGTATCTGTGGAGAGCCATACACCGCCATCATTGGCATTGAACCGCTGTGTAAGATTATACGGATTGAATTCAATATCGTGCATGTCGGTATGCACCTGGTCGTACCATTGGGTCCGCCAGCTCCAGGTAACGCCTCCATCTGTAGAGCGCCAAACGCAATGAGATACAAGCAGCAGCTCGTTCGCATTGGCAGGATTAGCGGTAAGACTGAAATTGTAATCGCCTTGTGAACCGGAAGTAATAGTAGAGTCGTAGCAAACGATACATTGCGTACTGCTGGTGTAAATATTAGTAAAGGTTGAACCACCGTCTGTAGATTTCAATACCTCTCCGTAGCCATCTGTGGTGGCCAGGTAGACAACATTGGTATCAGCGGCACTTACTGCAATACGTATGCCCTGGTTGCTCGCGGGCACCACCACCCCAGTGGTGATGTGTGTCCAGGTGCTGCCCATGTCAGTGCTTCTGTAAAAGTCCACACCAGTAGCAGCATATAATACTACTGTGCTTCCCGGCTTTTGCTTCATGCTCCTGAAGTCGCCACCTACCAGTGTTTCTGTCCAGGTAGCACCTGCATCAGTTGTTTTCCAGATACCATCGTCTGTAGCTGCTACAAGTTTGTTGTGGTTGCCGGGATCCATAATGATCTCAACAGCCATGCGATTGCCGATACCCGTATTGGAAGGCGCGAATGTGGCACCGCCGTCCGTACTTTTCCATATACCATAGTTGTCGCCATAGTAGTTAGCATCGCCGGTGGAGAGGTAAAGAATGTTGTCACTCGTATAGTCGATGCAAACGGAAGAGCATGAAGTGACCGGCAAAGCTTCTGTACCGGGCGTTGGCGCCCAGGTAACGCCGTTGTTCAGGCTGATAAACAGGCCGCCCGATGCGCTGACTGCATACATTTTATTCGGGTCTGTCGGGTGAAACTTCACTTGCGATACGCGGCCCATGCCGTTCACCTGGCCGCTCGAATTCACGGGGAACAATATCGGACCTGTGTTTGACCATGGCCCTACAACCTGTGCGCCAGCACTATGAAACAGCCCCACCAGGGAAAGCAATAATAGAAAACGTAATTTCATTTTAGAATTTTTTAGCAACAAAAAGCTGGTATCAACTATTTGGATCTATGGTCTTTCCATATCTGTAACCGCTGCGCCGGCGTGAGTATAGATCCGTCCGACTGTACATAGGGGATCGTTGCCGCATGCCAGTGCTCGTACTTTTTCACCTCCAGGCGCATATGATCATCTGCCTGCAACTTTCGCTGTTCACGTTTCGAGGGCATTTTCTCCGCTTTGGCATGTTCGCCGATCACATCATGCTCGCCACCCGGTTTGTCATGGTGCTGGAAATATACCTTGTAGGCCTTTTCAATTTCGAAGAAATTGGCGGTAGTATCCTTTATCATGCTTATCCATACCGGCTTATGCGCGTAGTCCTTTTCGGTATATACGCCACCTTGCTGTGCATGAACGGCAGTTATACTACAGAGTATCGTAAAAAATAGCAATAACTTTTTCAATGGCAGTCTTTGTTTTGTAACGAAATTACGTCTATTCGGCCAATTGTAAAGGCATAATTTCACTATATTGCGCGCTGAAAACAGCAACATGGAGAAGCGCCTGGTTTTTGATATAGGTATGCATATTGGGCAGGATAGTATTAATTACTTGCGTGAAGGATTCAAAGTGCTTGCTGTAGAAGCCAACCCCCTGCTGGCTCAGCAGAACAGTGTTAAGTTCAAAAAATACATAGACGACGGCTCGCTCACCATACTGAATGTAGGCATATCAGATAAGGAGGGCATTTTACCTTTTTACATCAACAAAAGGACCTCTGAATGGAGCTCTTTTGATTTCAGCCTGGGCAGCAGGAATGGTACACCCTACGAGAAAAAGGATATCCCCTGCGTCACCACCGCAAGCCTCTTCAAAAAATATGGTGTGCCCTATTATCTAAAGGTAGATATAGAAGGATACGATTTCTACTGCATCAACGACCTCCCGGAAGTAAAAGGCGGCGGCGCCGTGAAGTACGTATCCTGCGAGGCTACCGAAGTATCTCTGCTGGATACCATGTATAAGAAGGGCTACACAAAGTTCAAGCTGATACACCAGGGGTTCAACTTCAGGCCGATCAACCTCAGCCTTGAGAAAAATCCGCTGTTCTATCTATACCTTAAAGTATATACCGGCCTTCGCGTGAAACTACGGAATGTGCTCACCGCACGATACCCATATAGCTCGTCAGGCCCGATGCCGGAGAATACAAAGGGCGAATGGATGCCTTATGAGCAGGCGCGGCAACTATTCGTAGATTTTTACCAGGGCGACAAACTTACTCCGCTAAATGACAAGAGCTGGTTTGATTTCCACGCTACTTATTAATAGCCCCTGCTTTTCGCAATAAAGTATTATTGGAGCTGCGCAGAGATGTGCTGCACTTCTTTACCTGATCAATGTCACATTCCCCGCTTTGTGGAATACTTTTCCGGTACTGGTCACTGCATCTACCTGGTACACATACACATCGTACGGCTGCGGAGTGCCATGGTAAGTACCGTCCCAGCCTTCGTCTATGTTGCTGGTCTCAAACACAAGATTACCCCAGCGGTTGTAGATACGGAATGAGTTCAGTGTAGCAATACCTCTCTTCAATATCTTGAACACACTATTCACACTGCTGCCGGGGGTGAATGCATTGGGCAATGCCAGCAGGCTCTCTGCATCTATATAGACGTTGATGGAGTCCTCTGTTTTGCAGCCCCACTCGGTGGATGCATATACAACATACTTCGTGTTAATAGTTGGTGTGGCTATCGGGTTTGAGATATAAGGATCCGTAAGTCCGCCCGCAGGTGTCCACTCAAAGTTCACACAGTTGGTTTGCGGTGAAAGCTGGTAAGACTCTCCGGGATACAATGTCACAGAATCTACGAGATACAACACTGCACCTGGCCGCACAGTAATGTGAGCCGAGACGGTGTCCAGGCAACCA
>CAINOM010000470.1 GCA_903851455.1 uncultured Bacteroidota bacterium
GAGCTTCCCTCGTTGCGTGGCACTCATTTTCTGGCACTTATTTAGTGTTCTCATTTTTGACTGAAGATCAATGAAAGAGAAAAAGTTGAAGACAGATTCTAAAGCAACTCCCCCTTCAGGGGGCCGGGGGGTTAAAGCACGTTATGCTTTCGTTATCGACTGGTTTCAGAAGAATATGCCGGATGCGGAGACGGAGCTGCATTATGGTAGTCCGTATGAGCTGCTGGTGGCGGTGATACTGTCTGCACAGTGCACGGATAAGCGGGTGAATATGGTGACTCCGGCGTTGTTCAAAAAATTTCCCGGGCCGGAGAGCCTGGCCAGGGCGGAGTTTGAGGATGTGGAGCCGCTGATAAGAAGTGTGACGTTTGCCAATAACAAGACGCGGCACCTGATAGGGATGGCGAAGATGCTGATGGAGCAATTCAATGGCGAGGTGCCGGACAATATGGAGGACCTGCAGTTGCTGCCGGGGGTGGGCCGCAAGACAGCGAATGTGATCGTCTCGGTAGTGTTTCATCAGCCGGGGATGGCGGTGGATACGCATGTGTTCCGGGTGGCAGCGCGGATAGGTCTGACCATTAATGCCAAGACACCGCTGCAGACCGAGCAGCAGCTGGTGGCGAACATTCCACAAGAGCTATTACCTATAGCACATCACTGGCTGATACTGCATGGCCGGTATGTATGCGTGGCCCGCAGGCCTAAGTGCGAGGAGTGCGGACTGACGTCTGTGTGTAAGTTCTACCAGACGGATATGAAATATATAGTTGAAGGCAAGTAACTGCTTATGCGCTCATACTACGATGAACAAAGTTTTCATGGCACAATTATTAAACTGTATCCTGATATAAGCCATTCAGTGGAAAATACTTCGCGTTTTTATCCTGATTTGGGATTTCTCTCAGTTCACATTTAAATAAAAAATCATGAAAAAGTACATTTTTATCGCATTAATGTTTACCGCACTCAGCTACACGCCTTCTTTTGCACAGGACGATCATCGCCGGGAGGAGCCACGATCAGGCCAGGGAGACCACCGAAATGACGACCATCGCAAACCGGTGAGGAGGCACACAAGCAGATACCACGGTCATCCCAGTCCGAAACGGGGCGACAATCATCGCAGACCAGAGGAAAGACATGACGAAAGGCGCGATCAGCAACCGAGGCAATAAGTTATAATCATTGTATCATGTGCAAAATTGAGCCTGCGCAACAGGGTCAGTTTTGCATTTTTATTTTGGATCGCTAATCTTATATAGTAGTACATCCATCGATTCCGTAGCGCTTTCAAGCACAACGCGACCATCGGACTCAATTACGTGAATTGGCCGGCTATTGAAATCAAGTAACCGAATATCTATGCGGCTGTTAAGTTTTCGTTTTTGTTGTTTTATCGCGTCTTGTAAAGTCCGTCGTTCACCAATTGAGAGTGCATATTTAGTGCGAGTCATATATCCGTTGCCACGAGGAATAAAGGGTAAAAAGCTAACCCGTTTCACTCCATTGTCCAGGCAAAAATCAATGCTCCAATCGACGACATCCAAATGCCCGGTGACTATTGTCGTCTGAACAAAGGTGGGAACCCACGACGAAATGAGTCGTTGTATGCTGGAAACTGTTTTATAAAAGGCATCGACTCCGACTACGTTGTTATGATGCCCGTGAGGCCCGTGCAAGCTTACTTTTACCTGCGTCTTACATGCATACAGTGTTTCAATAAGCTCGTTGGAAATTGAAATACCGTTAGTTGTCAGCTTAGATTTTTTTCCTTTTTCGCTGACATACCTGATCAGTTTTGCAAGATCATGGTGAATGGTCGGTTCTCCCCCGCAAAAATGTATGGTCTTCACCCCATTGGCAAACAGCCAGTCTATTCTGTTCTTAAGCAATTCAAATGGTGGGTGAATCCCGCCGTCTGGCGGCGCAAGACAAAAACCGCAACGGGCGTTGCAAAATCGTGTTACCCGGAAACATACCGATGAAGGCAGCGAATTTGCAGCCGTTGACCTGCGCCAGGGAGTTTTGGCAAATGTGTTTTTATTCATAGTCATAAGGCTGTAGTGTTTGATGTTGTAACGTTCCTTAGATTAAAATTCACCCATTGTTCCACCTGGCTTTTCCCCAGTTTAACCAGGGCTGTGTTCCAATCCTTGGAATGGCCGGGAGGCGTCAGCCGGTGAATGCCTGCGCCATCGAGGTAGTGTTTATAAAACATCGTTGTCATTTCGCCGGGTCGATTTCCATCGAATGCAAGAAAAACGGTCTTCCCTTTACAAGCCTGCGGCAGCCACGGCGCCTTGCGCCCAACGGTTGCGATAGCATGATAACCACATACGGCAAGCGACAATACATCAAAAAGACCCTCGGCGATGATCACAATATCCCTGTCCAGGCCATTAGTAATATCTAATATCCCGCTGCCCGGGCCAATGGTAAGCATTTTATTTTCATAGCCATACTGTTGCAGGTAACGGCCATGAACAGAACAGAGTTCATGATGCAATCCTGTCATGGGAGCGATCACTGCCGGTCTGCCGTTCCAGTCGGGATCAAACAGAACACCTGCATCGTGCGCTATGGTAACAGGAATACCCCTGCTCTCAACGTACATCTGACCCACGGTGCCGAAAAGCGGTAAACCATGTGCCAGTCTTTCTCCGGCCGTTTCTCCCGTTACCGGCATCACTTTCGCATCTATGGGTACCTTTATATCCAGGCCCGGTCTGTGACGATAGCGCTGTTTCATTTTCAGAATTTGAACTTCAGGCCCA
>CAINOM010000471.1 GCA_903851455.1 uncultured Bacteroidota bacterium
TACCTGCGTCAAAAGCCATTATGGCTGTTCTCAGGGGCGGATATGGAAAAGAAATGGAAGTACATGGCGCTATTGCAAAATACATGGCAACAAAAGGCCAGCAACACGGCCCTGTCATAGAAGAATATATATCCGGCCGACTGGATGAACCCGACAGCAATAAATGGATCACGAATATCTACTATCTTATCAAGTAATACAATATTGGAATTTGGAATTTTATTATTGGTATTTAATTTTTTGAATTTGAAAAAGCCGTCTTTACAATGTATCGATGGCTTTTTCGTTATTATGAGAATCACCCTGTATTTTTGCGCGCCGTAGCCTATCTTAGCCACGGCAATACTTTTTGAATTTTGGCTTTTGATTTTTGAATTTGAATGAGGTTATCTGTAATTATTGTTAACTATAATGTGAAGTACTTTCTCGAGGTATGCCTGCATTCATTATTGAAGGCGGCAATCGGGATCGATGCAGAAGTAATAGTTGTAGACAATAATTCAAGTGATGACAGCTGTGCTATGGTGCGCGAGCGTTTTCCGTCGGTAAAAATTATAGAGAATAAAGACAATAAGGGCTTTTCAAAAGCTAACAATCAGGGCGTTGCAGTAGCCACCGGCGAATACGTTCTGTTCCTCAATCCCGATACGGTGATGCCCGAGGACTTCCTCGCAAAGACCCTAGTCTACATGGACGCCCATCCCGAGGCCGGAGCCCTTGGCCCCCGCCTCATAGATGGCAAAGGACAGTTTGCACCGGACTCCAAAAAATCTTATCCTTCACTGTCGGTAGCTATCTTTAAAACGACGGGAATCAACAAGTTATTCAGTAAATCTTCTTATTTCAATAAGTATTATGCCGTACATGTTGGGGAGCACCAAACCGCAGCAGTCGATGTGCTTTCCGGCTGCTGTATGATGGTGCGCCGGTCGGCAATGGACAAGGCAGGGGGCGCATTTGATGAGGACTATTTCATGTATTGCGAAGACGTGGACCTTTCCTATCGCATAGAAAAAGCCGGATATAAGAACATCTATTATCCGGAGGTAGACCTGATACATTATAAGGGCGAGAGCACCCGGAAAATGACACTTTCCTATGTGCGTATCTTCAATGAAGCGTTGGTAACCTTTGTAAAAAAACATTATACGAAGCAACAGGCGAGTACATTCGTGCTGTTCATCAATGCTGGCATTGTGCTTCGTGCCATCCTTGGCACCGTGAAGCGCGCGCTAAAGATCCTGCATATGCCACTTTTCGATGCGCTCATACTGCTGCTTACACTATGGGGCATTAAAAATTTCTGGGTGCAGGAGGTGAAGAACATCATGCCTATTGCGCCGGGAGTGGTCTATGCTACCTTTCCTGTATACATTGGACTTTGGCTGCTCTCATTATACCTCAATGCCGCTTACGATCCACCTTACCGTGCACTTAAAGTTACCCGGGGTATGATCATAGGCACGGTAGCTATACTCGCATACTATGGCTTGCTGCCGCCGGAGTACCGCTACTCCAGGGCCATTATTATATTCTCAGGTTTTGCCGGTACCGTGGTGCTGCTCGGCCTGCACGAGATACTATACCGTATGGGCATTTTAAAATTCATCCCCTACGACAAACTACCCCGCAAAGCCATCATTGTAGCCAACGAAGCAGCCTATAAACAGACCGCAGATATATTACAAAAGGTACACTATGCACCCGAACTTTCTGGTCGCATAAGCCCTGCGGCCGACACCAATACTGCGCTCGCGGCCCTGCCCGAAATGAAGCAACTGCTCTATACAACCGGGGTAAATGAGGTGATCTTCTGCATTAACGGTCTTAGCTATAAAGATGTATTCAACCAGATGCAGCATTGCGGAAAAAATTACGAATACAAGATACATATAACTGGCAGTCAAAGCTTTGTGGGTAGTAACTCCAGCAGCACTTCCGGAGATCTGTATACCATAGACCGCCGGTATAACCTCTCCGACTTCGCACAGGTGCGCAATAAACGCATGGTGGATATCGGCGCTTCCTTGCTTTTTTTGCTCGTATTCCCTTTCACATTCTTCAGGATAAAAAGACCCGGCAACTTCTTCGCGAATTGTTTTAAAGTGCTCTTCGGCACCCGAACATGGGTAGGTTATGCCGATGAACAGGCGACTAATCTGCCCACGCTTAAGAAAGGGATCATGCAACCTTACAACATACTTTCGGGCTACGAACCTGGAAGCGAGGTAAAAGCAAGGATCAACGAAACCTATGCACAGCACTATACTCCGGGTACGGATATCGGCCTGTTGCTAAAAAACTACAGATATCTCGGCGGGAGTTAACCCGCCTGTTTGTTCATTCGCTCCAGCGCCATTTTCTGGATGTGCTTTTCAAAGTCAGGATAATCGGAGATAACCTTGTCGAATGAGGACTTATCCAATGAGTAGAGGTCGCAATAGCCCACTGCCCTGATGGTTGCATTCCTCGGCTGCTTGAGCAGCAACGCTATCTCGCCAAAGAATCCGCCTTCCTTTATAGTGGCATAAACGTGCTGCCCGTCTTTTGACAGTACCTCTACCGCCCCCTTATTGATGAAGTACATCTCATCGCCTATTTCGCCAAAGGTGCAGATGGCATCACCCGGCGCAAAAAGGCAGGGCTTCAGATACACGAGTATTTCTTTGATCATACTCGGATCGGCATCCTTGAACATGGGCACTTTTTCTATGATGTTCTTGTTCAGAAAGAGCGCGAACTCGTACCTGAACGACTCCGGCAGCTCCGCCAGTACTACGGCATCGTCATACCCACGACGGGTAGACCATAGATAATGATAGTAATGATGCACCCGGTCCATGAGGTCCTTGGGCATCTTTTTTGATTTCATGTAGTTGTCTACCCTATCCACCCGCTCATGGTGGCGGGTCTTTACTATGTCAATATTGGTAAGCAAGGTGGCTATATTCGCGATGATGTACCCGAACGAGCCGGCGCCCGTGAGCTGCGCGAAAATGGTAAAGGCTACCTCTATCGTGCGGTTCTTGTTAGGGATCATATCCCCGTACCCGATGGTAGTAACCGTACTCGTACACCAGTAGAGCGCCAAAATGTATACATGCAGCGTGTTGGAATGAATGTCCATCAGCGTTATCCGCATCCAGCCAAGGGCCAGCCAATGCATGAAGAGCGCCAGGAAGTAGAAGAAGAAAATAAGGCGCACCACGCCATGATTCAGCTTTATTTTGAACTCCCACGTAGACTGAAAGCTCATCACCCTCAGTATTTTGAGCAGCCGGAACGCGCACAACAGCAGTGCAATACCGAAATGCCCGACACTGTTAAAGAAAAACTCGAAAGGAATAGCCGCCAGCAGATCAAAAATGAACCAGCTCTTCATGTAATTGAGCGCGATGGTCTGGCGGCTGTGCCCCGCGTGCATATGATGCGGCGGTGGCTGCCGGAAGCGCAAAACTATATCAACTATGAATACACAACTGGTAAGCACATTGAGGAAAAGGAAGATGCCCGCGGGCTGGTGGCGCACTACCAACTGAAAAGGCACCTCTATGGCCAGGTAGGTGGCCAGCACCGACAGCCATATATCCCACCCGAAAATAAAGTCACTGATCTTATTATTATGAACCGTTTGCCCCATCTAATAACCTATGTCGTTGCTTTAGCGCTCAATTTACCACATCCTTAGGGAAATGAGAAATATAGGAAAAGGATATAAATAGCGACCCTCCGCAGTTCAACCCCTCGCAGACTTACGACTCACGACTTATGAATTACGACTTCCCTCCGCGCCTCCGCAATTCACCCCCTCGCGGACTTACGACTCCCGGACTTACGACTTACGACTATTTCGTATTTTTACACAATAATGACCCGCGAAGAATTCTCCAAAATACTACAATCCATACCGCACCAGCCGGGCTGCTATAAATACTACAGCAAGGAAAACGAACTCCTCTATGTAGGCAAGGCCAAAGACCTGCGCAAGCGCGTCTCGTCTTACTTCAATAAGAACGTTGACAACTTCAAGACCCGCAAACTCGTCACCCTTATACACGCTCTCGACTTCACCGTTACCGACTCCGAGCATGATGCCTTCCTGCTGGAGAACTCGCTGATAAAACATTACCAGCCACGCTTCAATATCTCGCTCAAAGACGATAAGTCCTACCCTTTTATCGTTATCAAGAAAGAGCCGTTCCCCCGTGTGTTCTTCACCCGTCAGGTCATTAAAGACGGCTCTGAATACCTTGGCCCCTTTACTGGCCTGGGACGGGTAAAAGAGCTGCTGGAGCTGATAAAACAGAACATCCCGCTCCGCACCTGCAACCTCAACCTCACCGACCACAACATAAAGCGCGGCAAATTCAAAGTGTGCCTGGAGTACCACCTGGGCAACTGCAACGGCCCGTGCCAGGGCTTCCAGACGGAGGAAGACTACAAGGTGAACCTGCAGCAGGTGCGCCACGTACTCAAAGGCAACATAGGTGATGTGATCAAGCACCTCAAAGAGGAAATGACCACCTATGCCACCAACTTGCAGTTTGAAAAGGCGCAGATCGTGAAGAAGAAGATAGAGTCGCTGAACAGCTACCAGTCTAAAAGCACCGTGGTAAACCCGCGGCTGGACAGCGTGGACGTGGCATCTATAATGCAGGACGAGCACCACTTCTATGTCAACTACATGATGATCACCGGAGGCAGCGTGATACACTCCAATACCATACAAATAGAGAAGTATATAGAGGAAGAAGAAGACAGCGACGTGCTGTCCCTTGCCCTCGACAACCTTATGGAGCGCCACCAGAGCCTGGCCCGCGAGGTCATAGTACCCGTGCCAGTAGATGTTACCGACACCGATATAAAGGTGACCATCCCCAAGGCCGGCGACAAAAAGCACCTGCTCGATCTCAGCATCAAGAATGCCGAGATCTTTATGCAGGACATGCGCAAGAAGAGCACCCTGCTGCTTGGCGAGCAGACCAAGGCCAACAATATGCAGGTGCTCGAGGAGCTGCAGGAGGCATTGCAGTTGTCTGAGATACCGGTGCATATAGAGTGCTTCGATAACTCTAACTTCCAGGGTGCCTACCCTGTGGCGGCCATGGTATGCTTCAAGAACGGACTGGCGGCCAACAAAGAATACCGTCACTACCACATCAAGACAGTAAAGGGCATTAACGACTTTGCCTCGATGAGCGAGGTGGTGTACCGCCGCTACAAGCGCCTGATGGACGAGCAGCAACCACTGCCCCAGCTGGTGATCATAGACGGCGGCAAGGGCCAGCTCAGCGCCGCTATGGAGAGCATAGAGCGGCTGGGGCTCACCGGCCGCATGACCCTTGTGGGCCTGGCCAAGCGCGAGGAGTCTATCTTCTTCCCTACTGACACCGAGCCGCTGCAGCTATCCTTCTCTGCCCCAGCCCACCTGCTCATCCGCCGCATCCGCGACGAGGTGCACCGCTTCGGCATCACCTTCCACCGCCAGGTGCGCAGCAAGGGCACCATAAAGAATGAGCTTGAAGACATACCCGGCATCGGCGAAAGCACCGCTACCCTGCTCCTCAAAGAATTCCGCTCCGTAAAAAACATCAAAACCCTCACCGAGCGCGAGCTCACCAAGGTGATCGGGGCATCGAAAGCGAGAGTGGTGTGGAGTTACTTCAATACCCCAAACCCCTAAAGGGGCTTACCCCATATCACGTAAAAAACTTGCTCACTTTTATTGCTCACTTTAGTATTGACAATCAATCTTTTATGTCGAATATGA